>CAZXOU010000007.1:0-18034 GCA_964642355.1 uncultured Gammaproteobacteria bacterium | reverse complement strand
AATGCTACAGGAAGATTTGTTTCTGGCGGGCCAAAAGCAGATGCAGGATTAACCGGAAGAAAAATTATAGTAGATACATATGGAGGAGTGGGGTCGCATGGAGGAGGAGCATTTAGCGGAAAAGATCCTTCTAAGGTGGATCGTTCAGGCTCATACGCGGCTCGCTGGGTGGCAAAGAACATTGTAGCCTCAGGAATAGCCAGTCAAGCAGAAGTGCAGATTGCCTATGTAATCGGCGTATCAGATCCTTTGTCTATCAACATAAATACATATGGAACTGGCATTGCAAGCGATGATGATATCTCGAAAGCTGTGCAAAAAGTATTTGATCTGCGCCCTGGTATGATTATAAGGAATTTAGGGCTAAGAAAGCCGATTTACAGGTATGTGGCAGCATATGGTCACTTTGGCAGAACAGATATTAAACTTCCTTGGGAGCAAACAAACAAAATTAACGAACTTAAACGAGCGATAAAATGAAATACGACATCAAAGACATAAAGTTAGCAACAGAGGGAAAACGCAAAATAGATTGGGCAGCCAGAGAAATGGGAGTACTAGATTCAATTGAAACTCGTTTTAAAAAGCAAAAACCTTTTAAAGATGTAACCATTGCAGCTTGCTTGCATGTAACCACAGAAACTGCACGATTAATGCAAGTTTTAAAAGCAGGAGGTGCTCAAGTTGTATTATGCGCCTCTAATCCGCTTTCTACTCAAGATGAAATAGCCGCATCATTGGTTAAGCATGATAAAATTTCTGTATTTGCGGTTCACGGAGCAAACAGATTTTTGTATTACAAACATCTAAAGTCTGCACTAGAACTAAAGCCACATATAACAATGGACGATGGAGCAGATTTATTGGCTTTGGTTCATACAACATACAAAAAATTATTGCCTAGCATGATAGGTTCAACAGAAGAAACAACAACAGGGGTAATAAGGTTACGAGCAATGGAGCAAGATAACGCACTTAAGCTTCCGGTTATAGCTGTTAATGATGCCCAAACTAAACATTTGTTTGATAATAGGTATGGGACAGGGCAATCTACAATAGATGGAATTATCCGCGCTACTAATGTTTTAATCGCGGGAAAGACAGTTGTTGTAGCAGGATATGGTTGGTGCGGAAAAGGTGTTGCAATGCGCGCAAAAGGGCTAGGAGCAAAAGTTGTGGTTACAGAAGTTGATCCAGTTAGAGCCTTAGAGGCAGTAATGGATGGTTTTAGTGTGATGACTATGAAGAGTGCGGCTGCTAAAGCTGATATAATTATAACTGTAACAGGCGACAGAGATGTGATAGATAAAGATACTTTAAAAGTTTTAAAGAATGAATGTATTATCGCAAACTCCGGACACTTTGATGTAGAGATAGATGTTGCATCCCTAAAAAAGATGGCAAAAAAAACTTGGCAAGCGCGAGAGCATGTACAAGCATTTGAATTACCAGGCAAGCGAGTGGTCAATTTATTAACAGACGGCAGGTTAGTAAATCTAGCAGCTGCAGAGGGTCATCCTTCCGCGGTTATGGATACAAGTTTTGCAGGCCAAGCACTAGCTTCAGAATATCTTATAAAGCAAAAGGGCAAACTTAAGAACGTTGTGAATAATATTCCAAAAGAAATTGATGAACACATCGCTAGTATAAAGCTCGCAAGCTTAGGAATTAAGTACGATAAGCTTACACCAAAACAACAAAAATACCTTTCTTCTTGGGGCGAAGGAACATAATTATATTTATATAAAAGGTGCCTTAAAAGGGCATCTTTTTTGTTTGGAGCAATTAGCCTAATTGTGGTATAATATCCACATGCCAATCACTCAATATAAAGGCAAAACACTTCTTAATCCTGAAACTATAACAGCTATTCAGAATGACACTGATTTGTTGTTGAAAAATAAAGATGTTGGCGCTGCATGGAGCGCTAGCCAGCACATAAAAGCAGAACTTACCAGTCTTCCAAAAGAAGAACTTGGCAAAACACTTAATGATTACCGTCGAATTACAACATCTTTAAAAGCTCTTGCACTTCCATTGCTTTCAGAAGATGATGTATCCCATCTTTTACATAATAATTTAGAATTTTTAGATACTAAATCTGGAGATTATCTAGTTTCGGGATTATCTGCTTGGCTTGCTTCTCAAGAAGACAGCTCTGTAACCGGCATAAAAGAAAAATTAAGATCTTCTATAGATAACGAGAGCCCATTTGCACCCAAAATTCTTTCTGTTCTAGGGGGAGACGCAGAAGAGAAAATTTCAAAACGAAGGCAATTTCCAAACAATGATGAACTTTTGGATAAAAGTGAGTCAAAGGATCTAATACAATCAGCTCATAAGGCAGATGTTGTGGATGATATCGGAGAGCCGAAATTAGAAAATAGCAACAGTGCAGAATCTTTAAGTCAGCAAATTTTCTCTCAATCAGGTAGCACAGAGAGCGAACAAGTTTTTGTGGCTCGTGCCAAAGCTTTAATCACATCAAGGCTAAGAGATGTTCGCACAACAGTAGATTTAGCAGAGTACTTAAAGCGTCCATTTGTGGCAGGTGGGTTAGGTTTGAATGATGAAGTTTTTGAATCTGCTACAAAATTAATAGAAGATGAATACAGAAACACGCACACCCACAAGCCTAAACAAATTTCTGAAAATAAACCATTACCTCAAATACCTCAAAAAAAGTCACCTGTTTTGCCAAAAAAGCCCAGTATTATACCCAAAAAAGAAACTGCCAAAAAACAGATTGATAATTTAATAAAATCAGATGCAGCTGACACATCAGAAATATCAAATATTCTAAAAGGAAAACCTGTTAAGCCTGTTTCAAAACCAATTCCTCAAAAACAAGTTCAAAAACGGCCAATAGTTAGACGGGCAGCTTCAAACGGAAAAATCCGTCTTGATGATATAAAAACTTCTCATGTTTCCACACCAGTTCCAGACATATCTAGGTCTATGGGTTTATCTGATGAATTCAGCACAATTTCTTTAGAAGATTTTAGGAAGCTCGGAGATACAAATACTGCTGTCAGTTCGCTATTAGGCAAAATAGATGTATTGGCAGAAGAGTCTATTGCCCACAAAATTGATGGCATAAGGAATTTTCACAAAAGTCCCTTGATGGCCCTTTACATAGATCTTGGAGAGCAAAGTTTGAGTCAGTCCAAAAAGTTATCAGATGTTTTGGCAGATGTTAATATAAATCCAGAAAAAATGACAGAAGATGAATTTTTTGCGGTCGCGAGTCTTACGAGTAAATTAAAATAATGCCACAGTTTGTAGTTCCTCAATTTATTGATGTGGAGGATAAAATTATAGGGCCAATTACAACACGCCAATTTATAATGGGTGTTGTGGCTACATTGCTAATTTTTATGGCCTATAAGCTGGCTGATACCGCATTATTTATTATTGAGACAATATTTATATTTGCGATTTACGTTTTGGTTGGGTTTATAAAGATAAATGGCCAGCCATTTATGAACTTTGTTATGTCAATGTTCAGGTCAATCGCACGCGCAAGTTTGCGTGTATGGATGAAGCAACCAAATACTCAATCTAAGAAGCCAGCAAAAAACAAAGATAAAGAAGAAGATACTAAGGTAGAGCCAGTATCAAAGCCACACCCAAAGCAAGTTGCGCTTTCTCAATTATCTTTATTGGTTGATACTGGAGGAAAGTTTAAACCAGAGGAAGTTATGCAAAAAGCTTCAATAAAGAATAGAAAAACTAAATAAAATGGCAAAATCAAAATTAGCAAAAAAGAAAACAGGAGCATCCACACAGCAGTATCTTGATATTGCTGAAATTAGAGATGATGTTGTTATATTAAAAGATGGAACCATTCGAAAAGTTCTTTTGGCTTCTTCAATTAATTTTGCGTTAAAATCAGAAGATGAGCAAAACGCGATTATTCAAGGGTATATAACATTTTTAAATTCTTTGGATTTTGCCCTGCAGATTGTAATCCAATCCAGACGTTTGAATATAGACGCATATTTAGAAAGTTTAAAGCAAAAACGAGAAGAGCAAACTAATGATCTGTTGCGTACTCAGATAGAGGAGTATCACTCATTTGTAAGCCAGCTTGTAACTTTAGGAGATATAATGGGAAAACGATTTTATGTTGTGGTGCCATATAGCCCAGGAAAAGATACACGCAAAGGTTTTTTCGCGCAACTAGGATCAGTTTTTGCTCCATCAAAAATTATAGCTTTGTCAGATAAATTGTTTGCGCAATATATAGAGAAACTAGAGAGCAGAGTAGGAAAAATTACATCTGGCCTTGGAGGAATTGGCGTAACTGCGGTTCCTTTAACCACGCAAAGCTTAATAGAGCTTTATTATGGATCATACAATCCAGAGCTCGCCCAAATTCAAAATTTGCCAGACGCTAAAAAATTAAAAGTAGATGACCAAAATTAGAGCATGTTTGATATAAAAGATACAAAACAAAAACCAGCCGAAGAACCAAAACAAGAGCCTTCGCAATCAACTCCTTCTTCCGAAATAATTACACAGGAAAAAGTTCTTACAGAGGGGGAGGTAGCTGTCAGGGATATTATTGCGCCCGCATCTTTGCGCGTCCAAGCAGACCATTTAGAGTTAAATGGGTTATGGGTCAGTACTCTTTTTATGGCAAATTATCCTAGATATATTAATGTTGGGTGGTTTTCGCCTGTAATAAATTTGTCAGCAACAATGGATGTTGGAATGTTTTTTTATCCGGTTGCAAGCAGTATAGTTTTAAATCAGCTAAAAAAGAAGGTGGGTAATTTGGAAGCGCAATTAATAGAAGATCAAGAAAAAGGCGCCCCGCGCGATCCTTTGCGCGAAACAGCTTTGCGCGATATAGAACAGCTTCGTGATGCCTTAACCCAAGGTACAGAGCATTTTTTCCAGTATGCCTTGTATGTTACTCTTTATGCGCACGACAAAAAAGAGCTAGATAAACTAACAGAGCAGGTAGAGCTTTTGTTTGGATCAAAACTAGTTACAACAAGAAGATCTTTGTGGCAAATGGAGCAAGGATTTAATTCCACGCTTCCTTTGGGCAATGATGAGCTTTCTGTAAGCACAAATTTAAATACTTCTCCAGCTTCTTCGTCTTTTCCATTTGTTTCTTCGGATTTATCTAGCGACTCAGGAATCTTATATGGAGTTAATCGTCATAATAATAGTTTAATATTATTTGATAGATTTAGCCTGCCAAATGCAAACTCAGTTGTGTTTGCAACTTCTGGATCTGGAAAAAGCTATGCAGTTAAATTAGAGATTTTGCGTAGTATGATGATGGGAACTGATGTAATAATTATAGATCCAGAACGTGAATACGAGCATCTAGCTGAATCTGTTGGCGGTACTTATATAAATATTTCATTAAGTTCAGAATCAAAAATTAACCCATTTGATTTGCCGCGCGCAATTGGAGACGAAACCAACACGTCAGACATTATACGTAGCGCTGTAATTACATTAAAAGGTTTAATTCGTTTAATGTTAGGAGAACTAACTAACGAGGAAGATTCAATAATAGATAGAGCACTCCTTGAAACTTACGCCAAAAAAGACATAACAGCAAATAGTGATTTAAGTTCTATAAAGCCCCCTCTAATGCAAGATTTTGCAGAGGTATTGGATGGTATGGCAGGTGGAAATAAGTTAAGCGAAAGATTAAAAAAGTACACATCAGGAACTTTTGCGGGACTTTTGAATGAGCCTACTAATGTAGATATTGGCAATCAACTTGTAGTTTTTTCTGTTCGGGATTTAGAAGATGAATTAAGGCCAATGGCTGTGTACACAATCATAAACTATATTTGGAATATTGTGCGCTCCAGCCTAAAAAAAAGAATACTTGTTATAGACGAGGCTTGGTGGTTGATGCAGCACGAAGACAGCGCAAAGTTCGTATTCGCATTAGTAAAGCGCGCGCGCAAATACTACTTGGGAGTTACAACTATTACTCAAGATGTAAGCGACTTTTTAGGAAGTTCTTATGGGCAGGCTATTGTTACAAATTCTGCATTGCAGCTTTTGCTCCGCCAATCTCCAGCGTCAATAGATAAAGTGGTAAAAACTTTTTTACTTACAGAAGGAGAGAAATTTTTACTCTTAGAGGGAAGTGTTGGCGAAGGAATATTTTTTGCGGGCAACAAGCACGCTGCTATAAAAGTTGTTGCATCATATACAGAAGATCAAATTATTACATCAGACCCTCGTCAATTGCTAGAGATAGAGCAAGCCAAAAAAGAGTTTGCTCAAGAAAATCCTACTAAAAAATAATATTATGCAACCAAAAACAAAAGCAATTATAATAATAGTTGGAGCAATAGTAGTGTTTGGCTTACTAGTTGCCACTATTTTTGATTTATTTCCAGAACGCGGAAAAGATACAGTTGTAGATCAAACTGGTTTCCAGGAGGTAGAATTGCCAGATAGAGACGAAGGCTTGCCAGAAAATACAGTGTTTGATTCATCAAATGCTTCGGATTTACCAATACCAAGTCTTGGTACCTCGCAAAATACGCTGGAGAGAGAAGCCCAAGATTTAGCTGAATTTTTTATAGAAAGACTTGGGACATATTCTTCTGACGCAGGTTTTGCATATATAGATGACCTTTTGGGCTTTATGACTTCATCTATGCAAGTTGACATGGACGAATACAAGCAAAATCAGCCGCAAAGACAAGGATTTTATTCTGTTTCGAGCGATGTTGCTGGAGTTCAAACTACGGAGTTTTCATTAGCAAGGCGTAATGCTCAGTTTGAAATTGTGCTAAACCGTACAGAAGAATTCGGTGGAGCTATAGAGCAATACCAGCAAAACATCACCATAGATCTTGAGCAAGATAATACAGGCCAATGGGCTGTGGACGGAGTTTTATGGGGTAATAGGCAGTAGTTATGGCAGCCACAAATTCAAATTTACAAGATCTTGATGATGTGCCGAATAATCGAGATGATGAAGCTAGAATAAAAAATTCATTTTCCAAAAGAAATAATATATACAAACAACCTCCTTTGCAAGAAAAAAATAAGCAAGATATCCAAGAATCAAAATCCAAGGATTCGGAAAATGACAATATAGAAAATCCAGAACAGGAAAACAAAACTTCGCAGCGTTTAAAAAAATTGCGCAAGCGCAGGCGAGAGCTGTACAAAAAAGCAGCTTCCGCAAAAGACAAAGGAAGCAAGGCAACAAAACAGTACAGAAGAATAAAAAGGTTTATTAGAACTATCAAAGTAGCCTCTGCTGTTGGGACCTCGCTAGGAGATGTATTTTTTTCCTTGAGTGTACTGTTCTTAACTATTAATATTGAATTTATTTACAGTAGAATTAATAAAAAATATCCCTTTGATGCCTTAGATAAGTTCATGCTGTTTGCTGGATGGTTTATTATTTTAAGTGCTGCGGCTCTAGTTGTTGGAATATTCTTTTTCTATGCATATATAATTGAAAATGTTTCCTCACTATTATGAAAACTTTTTTACAAAAATTAAGCCTTATATTGTTTGTTGCAACATTGTTTTTGGTGCCAGCTATTGCTGCGGCAGAAGAAGATAGAGAAGAGACAGATGCAGAAAAACTATCTAAGCCTATTTTTACTAAACTCCAAGTTCCACTACCATTTGTTAATACAGGAGGTACCTATAAAGGCAGTCCTTGCGAGGTGGAAGAAATTCATATTATTAATAATAAACCAACAAAGGTGCAGGTTCCGGCTGTGTGCAGCTTGACTAATTATTTACAAGGGCTGTATCGTTTGCTGATTGGAGTGGGCGCGATTTTCGCTGTGGTAATGATAATTATAGCTGGATACCAGTGGATATTTTCAGGCGGCAGCGCGGATAAAACAGGCGCCGCCAAAAAGCGCATCTTAAGCGCGGTCATTGGCCTGATATTAGCGCTTCTCTCATATGTAATATTAAATACTATTACTCCGCGCTTGGTTGCGTTGCGATTTCCAGATGTTACTCCTGTTCAGCCTATTTATTCTAATCTTGGAAATAATTTATGCAATAGTACTGAGGTTGAACAATTAATATCTGGTAAATTTGGGGTTGTAGAAACTACCCCTGCTGGCACAAGATTACTAGCAGAGCTTGCTCCAGGAGGAGAAGTTAGAACAGATCAGCCATTAATATTATTTAGTGAAGCCAATACAGAAACTTTGTGCGGCAAGGATTATAAGATTGGAGAATTAACTGGCGAAGATGCGTTTTGTGGTGGAGTAGCTTGCGTTAGTGATTCAGGTGATTTAACACAAGATGCATGTATAGGGGGTAAATGTTTGCCCGTCTTTTTGGCTGGAAAGATATCTTGGCCATTATTTGGCAATAGGTATGTTGATAATATAAAAGTTACGGCAGTTTGCGAGGATGGTGGTATCAAGGACGGTGAAGGTATATTAGATAAGTCTTTTGCACGATTAAGGGCATATCAATTTCCAAGGGAGAAGTTAGTTAGCGATTACGATGATCCTAAAAGTTACGAAGCTATTGATGGGGGCGTAACATTGCGTGAGTATGAGAAATTAAAAGCAAAATGTGGTTCAAGTGACGGGTTTTACGGTTTTGTATTAAATATAGAGGTTAACGACGATTCGTTTGGTGTAACATTTGATGATCATTATGCTGTTGGGAAAAGCGGGTGTGTACTAAATAATGTTGAGCCAAGTATTACTCTAAAGAACACAGAAGGAGATAGTTTAGAGGATAAATTTAAATTTGAGAACACAAAACTTAGATCACAAAAAAAGTCTGATTTGTTTTCGTTGAATGATTTTGAATTAGGTATTGAGTGTAGTATTAATATAACCGATGATCAATTTCCAGCATTTGACTAAGAAAATACTATGTCTGATAGAACAAAATTAATACTAAAAATTACAGGCTTTATACTCATAATACTGATTCTTGCATGGGGAATTTGGGCTATATTTTTTAAATCACCAAGCTCTAGTATTGTTCCTTTCCGCGGAACTCGGCAGCCCACACAAGTAGGTTTCCCTGATATTGGTGTTGGACCAAGCGGTACCATCATAGACACAAGCCAGCGTGTCCCCTCAACACTTGTTCCAGAACCAGACACATTATCTGCCATAGAGCCTGATGTGGTTGCAGCAGGAGGCAGGACGCTCGTTGAATCTGTTACGCGGGGACGAGCAGAGTTTAATTCATTATCATCACAAGGCATGTTTAATTACTATGATCTTAGTGATGAAAAATTCTATAGAATTTCGCCTTCTGGCGGCGCGCCGCTTGAGCTTTCAGGTGAGGCATTTAGAAGTGTGCAAGATGTAACATGGTCAAATCAAGGAAGCAGCGCAATATTGGAATTTCCAGATGGATCTAATATTTACTACAATTTTGATACAGGTGCCAGAGCAACCCTGCCTCAACAAGCTCAGGAATTTAGTTTTTCTCCAGATGATGACGGACTTGCATATGAATATATTGGAGAGGCAGTAGATGATAGATGGATAATCGCATCTAATCCAGATGGACAAGGCCAAGAGCTAATTCAGCCGCTAGGGCGCGAATCCCGAAATGTTAAGGTAAATTGGTCGCCAAACAATCAAGTTATTGCGACTTTCCGAGAACCAACTTCTGGATTAGGCGAAGAAGTATTTTTAATAGGATTTAACAATGAAAATTATTTATCCTTGCAAACCAATGGTTTGGGATTTGAGGGAGATTGGTCTCCCAAAGGCAAGCAAGTTTTGTACAGCGTATATTCAGAAAATACAAACTATAATCCAGTTCTGCATATTGCAGGGGCAGAGGGGGACAACATCGGCCTAGGAAACAGATCTTTGCGTATTCAAACATGGCCAGATAAATGTGCTTTCGAAGACGAGGATGTGGTCTATTGTGCTGTACCGCAGTTTTTGGAAGAGGGTAGCGGTATATTCCGCGAACAAACTTTATCTACTCCCGACACTATATACAAGATTGATTTAGTAAATAATGTATCATCTCCAATAGCATTTCCAGAATCTGAATCCCGGAGTTCATTTACCATAGAGACAATGAGTGTGTCAGAAGATGGAAGCGAGCTATATTTTACAGACAGAGTGTCTGGACGCATACATAGATTAAAACTTAGGTAACATGATAAATAATAAGCATATACTAAGTATATTTATTGCTCTTGGCGTGTTAATAATCATATTTTTTGGATATGATGTTTTAAAAAATAGAGAAGCTTCAAAACCAGAATTTGATTTTTCGGGAATAGATAGACCAATTAAATATTCCCAGTCCCCAACTCGTGGCAATAATCGAGCGCAAATTGTTATGTATGAATATGGTGATTATAATTGTCCGGGATGTAAAAGTATGCAAACTGTAGTTAATGATATATTTACTAAATACCAATCAACTATTACGCATGTGTGGAAGGATTTTCCATTTCTTTCGGACTCATCCACAGAATTTGCAATTGCCGCAAGATGTGCAGGTGAGCAAGATAAATTTTGGGAATATCACGATTGGTTGTTCCAAAATCAAAGCAATATAGATTCAATTGGTTTAGTGGAGGGTGCCGCGCAGCTTGGATTAAATAAGGATCGCTTTACTAGCTGTTTGCTAGATGATACAATAGCTAACTTGGTAGAGCAGGATTTTGCAGAGGCAAGAGCTCTTGGAGTAAATGAAACCCCAACCATTATTGTTGGAGGAACAGCGCTTGTAGGCGTGCAAGAGTTTGGCGATTTAGAAAATATAATTATAAATGCCATTGCACAGCCTTAAGTGTTTATTATCACTTAGATTGTAAGATGGCAGATATTTTATACATTTGTTCTAATTGCGATAGTCAGTACTCTAAATGGCAGGGACAGTGCGATGAATGCGGAAAGTGGGGAACTGTTACAGAAACCGGCAAAGAGTCAAAAGACGCAGCAGAAGTTACAAGTGCTCACGAGAGAGAGCCACTCGCGCGGTTAGGAGTTGGTATGCACGAGTTTGAGCAAGTTCTTGGGGCAGGGCTAGTGCCTGGATCTTTAATGCTTTTGGCTGGAGATCCTGGAATTGGAAAATCAACAATAGTTTTGCAGCTGGTTGGTGGTTTTGTGAATGAAAAACATGGAACAGTTTTGTATGTTTGCGGAGAAGAATCTCCAGAACAAATTTCTTTACGGTTAAATAGGTTAAAAATTTCCGGTGAAGGTATAAGTTTTGCGCCAGAAACAAATTTAAGTTCAATTATTGGAACAATAAAAAAGCATAAGCCAAATTTAGTGATTATTGACTCAATTCAAACTATCTCTGATTCTAATATTAGTTCAGAGCCAGGGAGTGTTACGCAGATTAGAACTGCGGCAGGCCAGCTAATGCAACTTGCAAAGCAAACCGCAATTCCTATTATAATGATAGGCCATGTTACAAAAGAGGGAAGTGTTGCTGGTCCGCAAGTTTTGGCGCATATGGTGGATGTTGTACTGTATTTAGAAGGGGATTCTTTGCATCAATATAGGTTATTGCGCAGTACAAAAAATAGGTTTGGGCCTACAAATCAGGTTGGTGTATTTAGCATGGAGGAAACAGGGCTAAAAGAGGTAAAAAACCCTTCTCAATTATTTTTGGAAGGTGGAGTAGCACAGAACCTAGGATCAGCTATAAGCGTAATTATGGAGGGTTCTAGGCCTTTTTTAATAGAAATACAGGCTTTAACTAATAGAACTTCATATGGCTATCCAAAGCGCGCAACTAGCGGATTTGATTTACGCAGATTAGAGCTTTTGTTGGCGGTATTACAGCGCAGAGGAGGCCTAAAATTAGATACGCAAGATGTGTTTTTAAACGTGGTTGGTGGTTTAACAGTAAAAGATCCTGCCTTAGATTTGGCAGCTTGTTTAGCCATTGCCTCATCGCTTTCTAACCAGCCAATTCCAGAAAAATCTATTATATTAGGAGAGGTGGGATTATCTGGAGAGGTGCGTCCAATTAGCCATATTGATGTTCGGACAAAAGAAGCCGAGAGATTAGGATTTAAAAAGTTCTATACTCCAGAATCGCAAAAAAATTTAATTTCAGCACTTAAGATTTTGGGCGTAGAAAAATAAGAGAGATGTACGCAGGCGCACATCTCAATTTGAACTTATGGATCTGTCAGAACCATGTCACCATGGGATTTTGTCTTTTGCGGCAAGACAAGCCTGAATGCTTTTGAATTGGAGTTTGCCGTCATTGGTTCTGAATACTGTCACTTGTCCTTGAATGCCTCTGTCTAGTAGCATTTTCAAGTCGTCGAGTACTGACTCAGATACCCATCGTTTGGGTTTTGGGGAGCCATTGGTTTCCATTACTCGGAAAGGGTTAACTCTATAACGCCCTTCCCATTGAACGCGACTGACTTCCGAACTACGACGGGTTTTTAGATCTGTTGTTAGAACACAGACCGGCCCTATCTCTTCTGGGCGTGTTCTCGGAACGCTCGTTTCGTTGCTCATTTACTCCTCCCCTACAATGGAAAAAAGTTGATGAATTTGCGAATCCTCCCCAAAAAATAAAAATAAATTTTTAACCTTTCTGGTTTCACAATATACGTGAGAATATGGGCTGGTAGGCGGTAAAGTGATGAGTAGGGGAGGACTAATAGCCCATCAGATCACCTAAGTCACCCATGTCGACATGGGTGATTACCTACCAGCCATGTGTTAACGTACGATTGATATATATCAATAAAAGCACATATTCGGCAAATTGTCCAATAAATAAAAGAATTATTCAAAGTGCAATGAAATTGATTGTTTGCTTATTTCGTGGTTAAGTTCGGTGTATTGTGAAAGACTTGGGTCAGATTTTAGAATGCTAAGGGCTGCATTTTTTGCTTTACTTGCTAATTCTGTATCAGAAATAGAGGCTAATTTTAGGTATTCTAAGTGACCAGATTGGATTGTACTGTATATGTTTCCTGGTCCGCGCAATTGCAAATCAAGATCAGCAATTTCAAAACCATCAGTAGTGTTCGCAAAAGAATTTAGCCTAAATTGCGTATCTGGGTTTTTGGAGTCAGTAAATAAAAAGCAATAGGATTGATGTTTTCCTCTTCCAACTCTTCCCCTAAATTGATGAAGCTGTGAAAGGCCAAAACGGTCCGAACCTTCTATCATCATAATACTGGCATTTGGAATATCAACTCCAACTTCTACAACAGAGGTTGCGACCAGCACATCAATTTCGCCATTTTTAAAAGATTGCATTATTTTTTCTTTTTCTAGAGATTTGAGTTTTCCGTGTAAAAGTCCAACTGCAGTATTAGTAAAAATATTCTTGTTTAGTTTTTCAAATTCTTCTGTTGCGGATTTTACTCCTAATGTGTCTGACTTATCTATAATAGGACAAATTACAAATACTTGTTGCTTTTGTGTAATTTTTTTCTTAATAAATTCATATGCTTTTGTTCTGTTTTTTTCTTCAACTAATCTGGTAATAATATTTTTTCTTCCTTTTGGAAGTTCTTTTATGGTTGTAATATCCAAATCACCATAAAGCGTTAAAGCCAAGGATCTCGGTATTGGGGTTGCTGTCATGGAAAGTAGATGAGGAACATCATTTTTAGTTTTATCTTTAAGAGTTTTACGCTGTTCTACCCCAAATCTATGCTGTTCATCTATTACAATTAACCCAAGTTTGTTGTATATAACATCATTCTGGATAATTGCATGTGTGCCAATTATTATATCAACTTCCCCCTTTGCTATAGAATTTTTAATTGATATTCTAGATGCTGACTCATTATTTGTTAATCTGGCGTGGCTACTGGTTAAAAGCGCAATTGACCTTGTGGGAAATGTTTGTGAAATTGTTTCGTAATGCTGAAGACTAAGAATTTCGGTTGGTGCCATTAAAGCAGTTTGGAACCCAGAACTGCTTGCGTTAAGAGCAGCAATAGAGGCTACAATAGTTTTTCCAGATCCAACCTCTCCTTGCAAAAGTCTATTCATTGGCGTAGATTTTTCCATGTCTTGGATAATAGCCCAAGAGGCTTTGCGCTGATCATTTGTCAATTCAAATGGAAGCGACTGTATAAGTTTTTTAGTTTCTTCTTGGTTAAAAGGAATTTTTGGGCCAATCTCAAGTTTTAGTTTTTGGCGTGCGATTTCGGTAATTAGTTGAACCAAAAAAAGTTCTTCAAATTTAAGTGTTTTAACGGCAGTTAAGTAATCATCGCTATTTTTTGGCAGATGAATATTTTGTATTGCAGTAATTTTGTTTGCTAATTTTTCTTTTTCTACTATTTTGTTTGGTAAAATATCTATAAGTTCGTCAGCAGATAAAATTGCTTGGCTTATTAAAAAACGAATTTGTTTTTGAGTTAAGCCATGTGTTGTTGGGTAAATTGGAACTAAGCGGGAAGTGTGTATTGTATTTTCTATTGAGTTGGTTTTTTCGTAACTTGGATTTTTCATCAAGAAGCCTGTAAAATCTTGTTCTATTTTTCCGGCGACAGCAACCATATCTCCCTCGTGCAAATTTTCTGTTATGTATGGTTGATTAAACCATATAATTTTTATAGTTCCTTTTGCGTCATCTAAATAAGCTTCAATTAATTTAATGTGCTTGTAAGAGGTTTTTTTTGATTCAATGCTTTTAATAGTACCAAAAAATGTCCCAAGCAAGTCTTCGGACAAAGTGTCTGTACTTAAAATATTACTATAATCTTCGTATCTCGTTGGGTAGTGATTTAGCAATTCTTTTACGTTCCCAATGCCAAGTTTGGCTAAGCGATTAGCTGTTACATTGCCCACCCTTGTTAGTTTTGATATAGGTGTTGAAAGATGGACATCCATGATCTGGTGCTCTCGGCAGGAATCGAACCTACATTACAAGCTCCGCAAGCTTGCGTCCTATCCGTTGAACGACGAGAGCGCGTCAAAGTCGGTGCTTCGGGTTTCGTATGTGAGCAAGCTCACATACTTCACCCTTCGTCCGCCTTTTCCTTTCAGATTTTTTCTTAACCTCGGATTACCTCGGCCCAAGTAGAAATCTGTGGGAATAGTTAATTATAGCTTTAACAGCCGAGTCAGCTGTTCAGAAAGAGGTTCGTGTTCGCGCTCAACATTTTCTGTTAGATATTGCAGTAAAATAGAGCGGATTTTTAGTGGATTTTTGTTTTGCAATGGGATAGAGAGCCTAGGACGAATTCCACTTTTGAATTCCATAAATAACATTTTAGCTTCATCTGGTTCGTAATACATCCAAAAACTTTTAAATTGATTGAATGAATAATGTTGCTTGCCTATGTTAATTCCATTTTCTGCAATTTCAAATGATACTTCTGGAGTATCTCTCCGGTCATGCAAAGTCATTGTAATTCCAACCACAATCAATATAATTGCAAACAAAAAGTTTGATGTTAATACTGAGTACAATATCAATAGTGCCATAACTGTCAAAGCAACAATATACCAGCGCTTGCCGCGCTTATGATCGTGAAATTCTGGGATGTTCCATTTCATTTTTGTTTCTGCTTTCATAGATTTAGGCAGCTTTCTTTTTTCTATATCTCAGCAATACTCTTGCAATATCAGGCTTATTGACAAACAATTGTCTAAATAATAGCATCGTGTCTGCTCTTTTTTTAGATTTTGGATTGGCCCGAAGTTTTTCTGTGGCAGATTGAAATTGAGCTTCATCTGCTTCGATTACAAAGTTTTGATCCATTTTTTTTGGCGGATCATCACCATCATCAGGTGTCCCAGGAAACATATCATCCAATTCCTGTTCAGTTAATGTACTACTTCCTCTATTTTCTAATTTTGCGGAAACTTCCTCTTCAGAAGGCGCTCCTTCTCTATTTGACATATGTTTTATATTAATTGTTGGCGGAGAGGGAGGGATTCGAACCCTCGGTACCCTTGCGGGCACAACACCTTAGCAGGGTGCCCCATTCAACCACTCTGGCACCTCTCCACGCTGTAGTTACGCTTTTAGAGTAGCTAAAAATAAAGATTTTGTAAACCTATTGATATAATTATACTATATAGATTTATTAATTATACCTTTCGTAAAAGATGGGTGTTTATTTTGTTGGATTTCCATATGCAATGGTCAAAGCCCAAACACTTTTAGCGCCTGTTTGTTTAAAAAGCTTAGCGGCCACATCAATGGTACTCCCAGTTGTAATAACATCATCTACTATTAATATGTCTTGTCCTTGGATCAGGCTTTTTTTATTTTCAATCAATTTAAAAGCATTTGCAAGATTATGGAATCTATCCTCGTGATCTAGGGTTGCTTGAGCTGTTGTGGCTCTGGAACGTTCTAGGAACTGCATAATGCGCCAGTTGCTATTTTGCGAAGTAAGATAACTTGCCAAAAGATGTGCTTGGTTAAATCCTCGTTCTTTGAGTTTTTTTGGATGCAATGGGATCGGATCAAAAATTATTTTTGAATTTGTTAATATAGGTGGAATTGAGCTTAATGATTTTGAAAGAACTCTTGCCTGCGCTTTAGAAATACTTATGCCCACAAAATTTGCAATAGGCTTAGTTACTTCTTCTGTACTATTATATTTCCATGCATGGATAAGAGATTGAATTAAAGGATGTGCATAAGGAATACAAGCTACGACCCCATCCAAATAATGCTTAAGCGCGCATGTTTCACATGTTTTTCCATGCTGATTTTTTGCTTCACAAAAAGGACAATGAAGTGCAAGCATTGTTGGTATGTTCATGGCACACCTATTACATAGCCATGTGCCTTCTTTAGGGCATCCTAGGCACTCTACTGGAAATAGTAGATCAAGGAATAGTTTGTATGTTCTATTCAGCAGAAAAAACAAGTTTTTCTTTTTCTGTTTCTACTTTAATTGTTTGTTTCAGAAGAGTATCTTTAGCAAGAAGCAATTGCGCTATTTCACCTTCAATATTATCTTGGAAAAATCTACGTACTCCTCTTGCGCCTGTTTCTGCTCCATAGCCTTTTGTCACAACATGGTTCTGTGCATCTGGGCTCATAACAACTTCAATGTTTTCGTCAATAAGGCGTGTATTGAGCTCATTTAGGTAAAGACCAACAATGGTGTTGTACGCAACCTGTGTAAGTGGTTTGTAGATAATAGTTTTATCAACTCTATTTAAAAATTCTGGCCTAAAGTGTGATTTTAACTGCTCATGTACTTCTGATTCTGTTTCTTGTATTTCGCTTGCGTCACTTGCGGAAAATCCAATATTGGCCGCTTTATTAAACGCGCTTAACCCAATATTAGAAGTCATACATATAATAGTGTTTCTAAAATTAACAGCTCTACCAGTTGAATCCATAAGTTGACCCTCGTCCAAAATTTGCAAAAGAAGGTTAAATATTTCTGGATGAGCTTTTTCTATTTCATCAAGCAATACAACACTGTATGGATTTGTTCTTACAAGATCTGTGAATCTATTGCTGTCCCTGTAGCCTACATATCCTGCTGGGGAGCCTATAAGTTTAGATATGCTGAACGATTCGGAAAATTCAGACATATCAACACGAATCAAAGATTTTGGATTGTTAAAATATATTCGAGATAACTGTTTGGCTGTTTCTGTTTTGCCTACGCCACTTGGACCCAAAAACATAAACGAAGCAATTGGCCTGTTAGGATCAGCAACATTAGTACGTGCTCTGCGGATTAGGCTTGCCACAGAGTCTAATGCAATATCTTGCCCGACAATTATTTTTTTCATCTCATGTGAAAGCTCCGTAAGTTTTTGGCGTTCAGAAGATTGCAGAGTTCCTAAAGGAATTTTAGTAAGTCTAGAAATAATACCCACAACATGGTCGCGAGTTATTGTTACTTTTTGGTCATTAAAGTGTTGTGTCTGCTTTAATAGAAGTTCGTAGTTAGAACGCAAGCTATGTTCTTTTTCTTTAAATGTAATTGCATCAGAATATTTTTCAAGTGCCACAGATTTAAGTTTGTTTTCTTGTACTGCTCTTAATTCAGATTCTATGGATCTAATTTTTTGCCAAATATCATTATTAGATCGTTCAACTTTAGCCCGAGCAGAAGCTTCGTCTATTAAATCTATTGATT
>CAZXOU010000006.1:0-19807 GCA_964642355.1 uncultured Gammaproteobacteria bacterium | reverse complement strand
GCACAACTGTAGATACAATATGTTTTGATTCTATATCAGTTAAATCTCCTTCTAATCCATATCCAACCTCTATCTTCATCTTGCGGTCATCCACCGAAACCAAAAACAATACTCCATTATCTTTTTCTTTTTTTCCGATTCCCCAATCACTAAATAATTCAACCGCATATGTCTCTATTGTTTCGTCAAATAATTTAGGAATTATTGCAACCGCAATTTCGTTTCCTGTTTCTCGGCTGTGCTGTTCCAATATTAATTCTATTCGCTCTTCTCCGTTTTCTGACAATACTCCTGCAAAATCTGTTACAAAACCATCTGCCTTTCCCGGAGAGCTGTATGCAAAAACAACTGAAGGAATCAGCAGTACAAATAATATTGCAATTATGCGCTTCATGAATCCTTATTTAATGAAATCAACCTCTGGCACAATATCAGCTCCCTCACTTGCCTCGAACAGTTCATGTCGATCAAATCCAAATAAGCTAGCCAAAATACTTCGAGGAACTTTTCTGATTGTTGTGTTATATGATTTTACAATTTCGTTATACCTTCTGCGCTCTACACTTATTCTATTTTCACTTCCTTCTAGCTCTGCAATTAAAGCCTGGAAAGATTCTTGGCTTTTTAAATCTGGATAATTTTCTACCACAACAAGTAACCGCGATAAAGCAGATTCAATATTTTGTGCTGCAACTGCTTGTTCGTTTACTGTTCCAGCACCTGCATAGTTTGCTCGTGCATCTGCGAGTCTTCCAAATACTTCCTCGTCTTGGGCTGCTGATCCTTTGACTGTGTTCACAATATTAGGGATAAGATCTAATCTACGCTGATATACGGTTTCTACATTTGCCCATTGAGATACAACAGCTTCGTCGCGTCCAACTAACCCATTATATCCACCCCAAAGCCAAAGTACTAAGATGACTATAATCCCAATTAGAATCCAAGATGATTTAATTTTTAGCATAAATAAAATTTAATATTATATACATACTATACCAAATATTTGCAAAAATATCAAAAAATAGCTATATTATTCGTATTAAGGGCCCCATCGTCTAGTGGCTAGGACGCCAGGTTCTCATCCTGGTAACAGGGGTTCGATTCCCCTTGGGGCTACCAAACATGTCTATTACAGCATCAATTCAAGCTCTGGTTACCGCTGCTTTGCAAGAAAGAAGAGAAAAAGAGGTAGAGCCTAATGAGCCAAAAATTTCTATAACAACTCGCGCAAGCAAGGCAACTTTTGTGTACGAACGGATGCGCAACTCCGTAGAATACAAAGAAGAACATTTAGTTCGTAGAAGTGCCATAGAACGTATTTTACGCAGAATACTTACTGCGGATAAAAGAGAGAACTTATCTGAAAATTTAATTACAGAACTTATTCATGCTCGGTATTTGCCAAATGACACAATTCCTCAGCGGAAAATATCAGAACTAGAAAAAATCTTTGAAAAATATTTTACCTTACTAGGTTTGGCACCTTTAAAAGAAATGAACGACAGAGAAAGTTTAGCAGGCTGGACTCTTGGAATAATGGCTACAGAAATTGATGAATTTTTAGTTCCTCCTCATCTAATGCATTCATCCATTAATGCGATGTACGAATACATGCAGGATAAATTGCATATTGAAGATGATATTGATAGCGAGGAACGCCACAAGCAGGTATATATTGCCACTAGTAGATCTCTTTACAAAAATGATTTTGATACGCTCAAATATCATTTACTACTCACCTACTATCCTGCATGGCAACACGCAGACTCTAACATGATAAAAGAGATCGGATCCAGACTTCCAGAAATTCGTACACAAATTGAGCATGATCTAAATCACCCTTTAAAAGAAAAATTACATACTGTAATGCGGAAATATGTTGGATACTTTAATGTACTAGAGGAAATTATTAGTAGAGATCCAAGTGGTGCATGGAGTGATCTTCATATACCAAACCAATTTGAAAGCAGAATCGACAGCATCTGTAAAAATAAATATAAGGAATCCAGAGCAGCTCTACACCGCGGAATAACACGTAGTATTATATACTTAGTACTAACTAAATTCCTAGTAGCAATTGTATTAGAAATCCCTATTGAATACTTTATTTTAGAAGATTTGAATTATATGCCTTTGCTTATTAACTTAGTATTCCCACCAAGCTTTTTAGCCATAATTGCGCTTTCTACAAGACTTCCAGACGAAGAAAACACCAAGCAATTGGTTCTTGGCATAAGAAACATTATTGCTGGAGAAGGCGAAATTATTCAATTAAGAAAATCTCGCAACAGAGGGTTTATGATGCAAACAATTTTCGTATTGTCTTATGGAATTTTATTTATACTATCTTTTGGTATTTTGATTTACATTTTACAACATTTGAACTTTAGTATGATAGGCATACTAATATTCTTGTTCTTCCTTTCTTTGGTTTCCTTATTTGCGTATCGAATTCGCTTAACAAATCAAGAGTTGATCGTAACTCCTCCACGTAAAGGTATTATCCGCGGGCTTTGGAGCTTTTTTACAATTCCAGTTCTGCATGCAGGAAAGTGGATGTCCACAAGGTTCGCTAAAATAAATGTATTTATTTTTGTTCTAGATTTTGTGATTGAGGCGCCTTTTAAGGCCTTTATAAAAATCATAGAAGATTGGATGAATTATGTACACGAAAAAAAGGAGGAAATTTAGCGCTAGAATCTAAACCTATATATCCAATCATGCGGACCAATCGCCAATAATAAAACTGTCTTACCATCTATAAAACGAAATAAAATCCTATAACTTTTATCAACGCGAAAACTCCATACCTTTCTGGCTCTTGGATTGAGCTTTTCGGTATGATAGGGACGGATAAAATGGATTTTCACGGAATAACTTAGTCTTCTTATCTGCTTTATTTTTTATAGATGCAGGCAAATCCTTATAAAATTTCGTAAATTCTTGAGTTGCAAGAATTTCTACCATACTTAATGACCTAACTCTTTCAAAGATGAAATCTTTTTCACCCTGCCTGCTTTGTAGTCTTTTTCAGCTCTATCAATACTATCTAAAAAATCAGGATTAAAAAATCCCAAACTAGCTGCAAGTCGTTCTAGTTTGTCTGCATCAAGTTCAACTGAAATATTCTTTCGCCTTTTAGTCTTTGGATTAATTGTCATTGTAAGTGATGCCATATACTCATAGTATATAATATTCTAACAAATAAGCAACTAGATCTTTTTTATGTGATATGATATAAAGCAATGTATGAAAAATTTCTGGGAAAAACTTAATAAACCTTTCTTTGTGCTAGCACCAATGGCAGATGTAACTGATGCAGCATTTAGGCGTTTAATAGCAAAATACGCAAAGCCAGATGTAATGTACACAGAATTTGTATCAGCAGATGGATTAATCTCCGCTGGAAAAAAAAATTTGGTTAAGGATCTTGTGTATGATAAATCTGAACGACCAATAGTTGGGCAGATTTTTACATCCAAAGTTGAGAACATGGAAAAAGGTGCAAGATTAATTCAGGATCTTGGATTTGATGGTGTTGATATTAATATGGGATGCCCAGATAAATCCATAGAAAAACAAGGATGCGGCTCTGCTTTAATTAAAAACCCTAAACTAGCGCAAGAATTGATTGTTGCCGCAAAAAAAGGCGCTCCAAAAATTCCTATTTCGGTTAAAACAAGAATTGGATACAACAAAAATGAATTAGATGAATGGTTGCCTGTTCTGCTTGAAGCTGAACCTGCAGCAGTTATCTTGCATTTGCGAACTCGCAAAGAAATGTCCAAAGTTCCTGCAAACTGGGATGTGGCTAAAGATGTAGTTGCTATCCGAGACAAAATGAAGTCAAAAACATTGATTATTGGAAATGGAGATGTTGCATCATTAAAAGAAGCAAAACAAAAAGCAAAAGATACTGACCTTGATGGAATTATGATTGGCAGAGGTATTTTTGGTAATCCTTGGTTATTTAGTGATCACAAACCAACCAAAGAAGAAAAACTTACAGCTTTAATTGAGCACTCAAAACTTTTTGAAGAACTTGTATCCCACAAAAGATTTCACATCATGAAAAAGCACTTCAAAGCTTATGTTACTGGTTGGCTTGGTGCAAAAGAATTACGTATGAAATTGATGGAAGCTGAAAATTCTAATCAAGTTGAATCTACTATCAAAGATTATTTAGTGGACCAATAGCTCATTTGCTTTTTGAGGCTGGGCCATAATTTCTCGAACGACATCTTCCATACCCATTCCGCGTGAACCTTTAACTAATATAATATCCCCTTTCTCCATTCTGCTTTGAACAAATCTGCCAGCCTCATCTGTAGTATCAAATTCAAAAATACTGTCTTGATTCATTCCAGCCTTTTGTGCTCCACGAGCAATATCTCTTGCTCGCTCGCCTACCGTGATTAAAACGTCAATGTTCTGCTTTGATGCAAAGCGTCCTAATTTTTTGTGTTCTTCTTCTGACATTGAACCCAGCTCCAGCATATCTCCAAGCACAGCATATTTCTTTGCTTTTCCTTTTACCGAAACCAAAGCTTCTATAGCACGCTCTACTGCAACAGGAGAAGCATTATATGTATCATCAATTAATACAGTATGCTTTATTCCTTCTAATATTCTCATTCTTCCGGGTTGAGGCGTTAATGATTCTAATCCTTCTGCAACATCAACCATATGCAAGCCTAAAGCCTGCGCTACACCGCTAGCCGCCAAAGCAGGATATACTTGATGCTCCCCTAAAACATCTTTTAAGATAATAGGAGTTACTGTTCCGTTGGTATGCAGCTTAAAAGATATTCCTAAAATTCCTGTACTAGTTTTATCTGACTTGCTAACTGCTATCTCAGAAGCGCATACATTAATTTCGTCTCCAGAGTTAATGCTATATCCGATTTTTTGCGCTATTGATGTTGATGCGATTTTAGCAACTTCTTTGTCGTCATAATTAACTATAATCCACCCTTCTTTTTTAATTGACTTGAAAATTTTTCCTTTTTCCCGAGCTACGCCAGAAATTGATTTAAACATCTCTGTATGCGCTGGAGTTATTGCTGTGATGATGCCGATATAAGGCGGTGCAATTTTAACAAGCTCCTCAATATCCCCTGGCTTATCAGCACCCATTTCTAGTATAAGAACTTCTGGATAATCTTTTTTTGATAAAATCATTCCCAAGGCATGGAAATAAATGCCAAGCCATGCAAATGGATTTTTACCCGGAGCTTTTTCAATTCCCAAAATAGTTAGAGGCAAACCAATTTCGGTATTATAGTTGCCAACATTCCTGCGTGCATTCAACTTTTTTGATAGCACACTAAAAATAGCTTCCTTTGTAGCTGTTTTTCCAACACTGCCAGTAATAGCCACAACTTTGGGCTTGTACTTCTTAATTGCATTACGTGTCAGTGAGTGTAAAATTTTTATCAGAATTATCTTCATATACTATTATCTATGTGTCTGTCATAATGATTTCGAACGAGCACGCTCCGAGCTACATATAAAAACTTATCTGCCTATATATGCTACTTAATTTTAATCTTTTGACGCGAATAATATGCCAGCGAGTCGGCGCAGTGAGAAATCATTATGACAGACACATACTCAAGTTCCGCAGTGAGAAGACGCACACCCCAAACACTACACTTCACTAAATCTCTTCATCAGGCGGAACTCCATAATACTGCATTATAAATCCTGCTATTTCACTAAACAATGGAGCTGCAGTTGATGCAGAAAATATTCCTATTTGTGGATTATCTAACTTAACTAACATTGCAAATACTGGATCATCTACTGGGCCAAACCCTGCAAAAGAATGAATAGTTTGTTCACCATATTCGCCTGCTTCTGCAACTTGGGCAGTTCCAGTTTTTCCTGCTATGTAATAACCATCTACACCCGCATGTATTGCATGTCCGCTCCTAATAACAGATACCAGCATACCGCTTACAATAGTTGCAGCCCTAACACTTAGCACCTCGTCCACAAGAGTTGGCTCTGTAATTAAAGTCTTATCTCCCTTTATTTTCTCACGAATTACGTACGGTTTCATCAGTGTACCACCATTTGCAATAGCTGCATATGCCATAACTAATTGTATAGGAGTAGCTGTAATTCCTTGTCCAAACGAGCCTGTTGCAGCAAATATGTCACCTCTTTTATACAAAGAAGATATGTTTCCTGCAAGTTCGTTTCCAAGTTCAATGTCGCTAGTTCTGCCAAAGCCAAACTTTTCTACATAATTAACAAACTCATCTTTTCCAAGTTCACGCTGAACAAATATTGCTCCAGTGTTTAAAGATTCATCTAGCACCGTAACCATATCTACTTCGCCGTGGGCTTTTCCATCAGAATTCCTAATCTTATACTTACCTATCTCTTCCACGCCTTCGTCAACATAAGTTGTATCAGCATATACAACTTCTTCGTTTAACCCAGCTGCCATTGTAAATGGTTTAAAAATAGATCCGGGCTCATATGTTGCAGCAACAACTGTATTTAAATATACTCCAATGTCCTCTACCTCCCCATATGTGTTGGGATCAAAATTGGGCAAAGAACACATTGCAAGTACTGCCCCGGTGGTAGGATCCACAATTGTTACAGAACCGCTAGTTGCTTCTACGACTTTTATTTTATCCTCCAAAGCTTGGCACACAAATGCCTGCAAAGTTCTATCTATTGTTAAAACTAAATCAGCCCCACTCTTAGGATCTGTACGCCGCAGTTCATCTGTTTGAATTAGCCTGCCAGTTATATCAGTTTTGCCTTCTATAAGACCTGCTTCACCGCTTAGCTCATCTTCAAAATATCCTTCTAATCCATATTGTCCTACCCTTACTTCGTTCTGCATTCCAATAAATCCAGTTAAATGAGACAAAGTGTTTCCTTCTGGATAATATCTCCAAGTCTCTTCCTCCCAATCTAGCCCAGCTATATCCAATTCTTCAAATTTACCAAATTCATCATCTGTAATTTTATGAACTAACGGTTCGTATATGTCGTTCTTTTTGGAAAGCCTTAATCTAAGAATTTCCTCTGTTAAGCCATATGGTTCTACCAAAGGCAATAATTTGTTTACTGCGTACTCTATGCTTTCAATTTCTTCTGGAACCACAAAAACATGTTTGTATACGCGATTAGTAGCAACTGGATAAAGTTCTCCAGATGCTGATTTGTTGTAAAATATCTTTCCCCTATCAGCAGTAATTGATCTAACATTAGAGTGTTGTCTGCTTGCTGATGCCCGTAGTTCTTGTCCTTGAATTATCTGCAAATCTGCCAAGCGATAGGATAAAAGCGAGCCAAAAACAAAAACCCCAAATATTACTAGTTTGAGGCGGATAGATGTTCTAGATTGTTTCTGATAGCTTGATCTTGTCATGATTATGGAGATGAACTTGCCACATCTTCTAACACGGCAACTGTACTTAATCCTAGCTTAAGAAAGGTTATATCTTGTGGAGTTTCTAATGCTAAATCGCGAGCTCTTTGAGTGACAGAAGCCAAAGATCTGTCCTCTGCTAACTCATGTTCTATTGCCCGAATATTTTTTTCTAATTCTTGCTTTTCATCTTGAAGTATGCCAATAGCAAATGAATATTTTGCTTGATGGTTAATTTGCCATACATATGTAACCACCATTGCAAAAATAAACAACAATATTAATGCATGCCATTTAAATGACTTTTTTGAACGAGTGCGATTTAACATGTACAGTTTTTATTTTATCCTTTCAATAATTCTTAACTTTGCGCTTCTGGATGCGCGATTTTCCAAAATTTCTTCTCTTTCGGGCTTTATAACTTTCTTGTTGATTAGTTTAATAGAGGGATTGTCAGCTTTAGCAAGTGATTTAAAATATTGCTTTACAATTCTATCTTCCAAAGAATGGAACGTAATCACTGCCATGCGTCCGCCCACTGTTGTAGTTGTGCCTTTTACAGTAGGCGGACTTAGCAGCGAAATCATTTCGGGAAGTGCTTCCTTAAGGTTGTCCAACTCCTTATTAGTTGCTATACGCAGGGCCTGGAAAATTCGGGTTGCAGGATGAATCCTTTGCCAACCGCGAGTTCCGGCTCCGCTAATAACAATAGGGAGAAGGTCTTCTATGGTTTCGATAGGCGCGAGCTTTCGTGCAGAAGCTATTGCTTTGGCTGCGCGTGCGGCGTGCCTTTCTTCACCGTATTCTGTAAAAATAGTTGCTAGATCATTCTCTGGCCAGGTGTTCACTATATCTGCTGCTGTTGTGTGCATCTGGCTAGAGAACCTCATATCCAACTTTCCCTTTGTGTTTATACCAAATCCTCGAGATTCACTTTTGAGCTGATCGCTAGAGAGGCCAAGGTCCAATAATATAGCCCCAACCTCAGAAAACTGTTGTTCATATGCAATTTTTTTGATCTCCGTGTAATTCCCTTGCCTAATTTTAACCCTATCCCCAAACTCGGCTAAACTCCCTTTTGTACGCTCTATAGCCTCCTCATCTAAATCAATCCCAAGTAACTTGCCATTTGGCGCACTAGCTTTAAGCAAAGCTTTAGCATGCCCGCCTCCTCCTAAGGTGGCATCAATAATGTGCGCATTTGGCTGAATATTTAGTCCTTCTACGACTTGTTCTATCATTACTGGAATGTGTATAGAATTTGACATGATACAAAAAGGAGCTCCAAGGCTCCAAAAATAAAATACAAAAGGTATTACGAAAAATCACTAAATTTATTTTATTTTTGTTTTTGGCTAAAAGCCTTTGGGTTATATCACCATTTATTTTGATGATGATATAACTACAAACTTATATGCCTAAATCTTCTGCAATTTTAACTGAACTTTTTTCTGTTGCTAGTTGATACTTTTCCCAAACTGATGTATCCCACACTTCTAAGCGATTATACAAACCAGCTATTGTTGTATCTTTTTTTAATCCTGCGAACTTGCGCAAATACTCTGGTATCAAAATTCTTCCTTGAGCATCTACGCTTACATCAATTGCTCCCGCAAGCAAGAACCTACTAAATGCTCTGCTCTTGGATTGTGAAAGCGGAAGATCTGTAAGCCTATCCACGAGCTTTTGCCATTCAGTTGCAGTATAGACAAACAAACAAGAATCTAAACCGCGTGTGACAATTGCTCCTTTTTTTAAAACTTGGCGAAACTTAGCAGGTACTGCCATGCGTCCCTTACCATCAATAGAATGTTGATATTCGCCTATGAACATGACTGATTTAGTTATCCCCACTTTTATCCACTTTTCACCACTTGTGATTATTATACACCACTCACCATCACAGTGCAATACTCTACTACCCCTTAGTTCTGCACAATTTATGCACAACGCGAATCTAATGAAAATTTAAACAAAAAAAATCCGCCTGCTTACGATCAAACAAACGGATTTATATAGTCCCCTCCGAAATGGGCCTTGACACTAAGAGGCACCAACCCGACACGATGACGAGAGGATATCAGTGGCAAGGGGAGCCATCGCGGAGGGGTAATTACAAAGGACCAGAGCCCATACTGCCTGCGGGAGGTTTTACGCAGGGGACCGTTCAGTACAAACCCTGATCCTAAATTAGCTTGACACTAAGGTAATGATTCCAAAAATGATTTGCATTTATCCCTTTGATCTTCAGCAAATCTATCTACCAGCTGGTTAACACTTTTCCTTTTATGGTAACACTGTTTTTGAAAAAACTCACATGTAGTACTATTTCTCCACCCTTTGTTGCAACAACCATACCCCGTTTTTTACAAACCTCTTTTGGATGCGCATTTTCCCACGCCCATGGAGTGACTCGGGTACTATTATTAATCCAATAAGTATCGTCCTCTCTAAGCACAATTAGCCCCCTGTTGCCCAGCTCAAGTCTATAGTCTTCCCACTTTTTCCAATGGCTGGAATGAAGAATTATTTGGTCGCCAGTACGCGCAAAACCTAATATTTCCCATAGCTCTCCATTTTTGATTTCTCCATTTTCAAGTCTTACTCTCTCCCCAATAGTAAAAGATTGTATCGTGTGTTTTCCAGGAAAAAGTCCAAACTTAATTGGTTCTATTTCTGGTGAAGAATGCATTGGATGATCATCATCTGCAGTAATACTAATACCATTCATAACCATCTCCCCTTGGTTATAATTATTGTATATCTGGTTGTTTTCCGTATTCTGGGATAACTATACTACTTCCCCTTTTTTTAGAAATGAACTTGTTTAATTGAAAATGTATATTATCTAAATCATCAATTTTGTCAATACCTAGAACAGGAATATTTAATCCAAAAGCCAACGCATTTGCAGTTGTAATTCCAATTCGCAAAGAAGTGAATGATCCAGGGCCTTTTACCGCAATTACACCTTTAACGTCTTTTAACGCTTTATTAGATAATGACAAAATGTGCCTAATTGACGCAAGCAGTTTTTCTGAATGTTTGCGTTCGGATTGAACTTTCTTTTTTTTGATGATCTTTTTCTCGTCAATTAGAGCAACTTCAAAAGAGTCGCGTTCAGTTGTGTCGATATATATATACATTAAAGTGATAATAGTATAAAAAAACCGCGTCCGCAACATAGTTCGTTGCAAACGCGGCTATTCTGGCTTCGTGCCCTCTTCCTTTCTTTTTCTATCTTTTACATATGCGGTGTGCAAGTATTCAACCTCATACCGCAACTGTTGAAACTGTTCATACAACTCACCTTACTGAATGTGCTTTTTAAGATCTGTTTTTGCAATGATCCATTCAACAAACAGGTTGCCACGCTTATAGCGCCTTAGAAAACTAAAAATCTTTTTAGCGTGAATACCGACGAGTAAATTATAGATGTCACCCCTCGTTTTAAAAATGGCACGGAACTTGAGGATAGTATTAAACTTTTCTTCCTCCATGTCCATAAGTGCTTGTGCATGCAGACGAGTAAATCTAGTCCTATTTACCGCGCATATGCCATCTATAATAGCGTGCCAGTACGAGACAATCGTACTGAAAAAGGATTGCTGCCTCACTATGACATATCTTAGATCAAACAACTTTGGAGCTGATCGCCAAAATACTATATACCAGCGATAGCACATCCACCGAAATGCAAATATGTTTCTCCTTTCAAACATAAAAAGAGATGTGATGCTGTACAATAGGTACGCAACCAAGAACACAAACACATGCCATGCCACTAGTATGCTTAATAAAATCAACATCTTACACCTCCATAAGCCTAATCCAGATACAAAGGTTAAACATTGGTGCTCGTTCATATTGATTGTAGCGTGCAAATAATTCAATGTACGAGGCAATAACTACCGCAATACACGCATATGCTATCATCGCAAGGATAAATAGCGGATCCAATACCTCAAAAAAGCATTCCATACTATTGCTCCTTGGTTTAGGATGATATTAATTGAAAATGATCAACACATAACTATAATAATTTAACATAATTTTGTCAATAAAAAAAACCAGCCCAATCAATACAAATTTAGGACTGGCTTACAAATAACTAACCCGCATCCACAACTATCATCACTTTCTCTCCAGTAGCCATCACTTCTGGTGTAACTGACTGTGAATCCCCTCCTGTTGTAAGCGGCCAATCATGTATAGCGTTTATAAGTGTTCCGTATTTATATAAAAACTCTTTTCCGCGCTTTGTGCCTGGATCATTAGTAATAAATGAATCTTCTGTATATCCGCGTATCACAAGCATATGATATACAGGCCCTAATCCAGTAAAATACGGATTCCCAAGCATCTGCCCAGCAGCAGGCACTATGACGATCTTATTATTTGATATGTGTTTTTTGATATTATCTACAGTAACATCGCTATCCAGTTCAGCATTAAATTCAAAATACTCACGCGCCATTACTTGAACCTCGCGCGCTTTGGTGTCTTCGTAATATCCAAATCTTTGCTTTTGCCACAGAACAAGCTTATGTATGCTTGCATCTACATCATCTGCTGTTAAGGTTTGGTTTTTAAAATATCCATCTGCCATTATGAGTGATGTTTCCTCACAAGCTTCTTGATATGGCAATTCCCAATTTGCATGTGGTGCCTGCGCGGAAAAAGGAATAGCAAGATTATGTTCTTTTGGAATTGTTTGTGATGGTTCTTCTGTTGGTGGTTCTGGTTGTTCTGTGTTTGCGCGATCTTGAACTTGCTTAATAACATCAGCAACTTCTTCTGGTGTTGGTTCTGGTATAGTCTCAGATAAATTTTCCGTATCTAAGACTTCTGCATAAGTGATAGGTTCTGGCAAATCTGGATTATCAAATCCTAAAATAGCATCCTTAATACGAATGCGATGCTGAAATAATACTCCAATAAAAATTAAAATTACTAATCCTAGTACTGCTTTTTTAAGATATATTTTTATCATAATAGTTATCCACAATAGCTTATTTGACTTTCGGTTTTTATTCGGTTACAATTACATTATCAAAAGTAAACAAACATAAATATATGACCACTTCTCTACTTCAACTAACTCTCGCGCTAACTCCAGCACTTGTGGCAGGTGTAATTATCAATCGAATAAACATGCCATGGGAAAAAGAAAAACGTCCAGCAGAAAGAGCTGAACTCCTCCGTATGCTTGCGCGCGATATAAAGCGCGTTAAGTCAATTATGGCACAAAACATGCGATCCATCAATCAATCAAAATCCAGAACTCTTGCTCCAATGCGTTTAACTAATTGGAATAAGCTAAAAAAAGACACTCGTTTGCATAAATATTCTGGAGAACCAATTTTTAAAGAAATGATAAAGCAATTCCGCGAATGGGAACGCCTAGCATATTAATAAACTTTATGACTATTATACTACCCAAAAAGAAACAACAAATACTTGATTTTCTAAAATCATATATTAAGGATAAAGGATATGCTCCAACACTTTCAGAGATTGCGAAAAAATTCAAAGTGTCTTCTTTGGCTACAATTCACGAGCATTTAAAATTTTTAGAAGATAACAAATTTATTAAACGTATTGGAAACATTCAATCACGCGAGTTAAAGATACTAGATACAGTTAATGGCAATGTTGCTGAAACATATTTAGAAGGTTCAGTAGTTCCAGTTCCTTTGTCTGGATTAATTACAGCAGGAGCGCCTATAGAAGCAATTGAAACAAAAGAAGAGGATATTGCTGTGCCAGCAGAAATAACCAGAGGCAAGCAATGCTACATTCTAAAGGTTAAAGGTGATTCTATGATAGAAAGCCTAATTAGTGATGGAGACCTAGTTATTGTAGAAAAGACTGAATATGCCAAAAATGGCGACATGGTAGTTGCTGTATTAGATGATGGAACAGCAACTCTTAAAAAATTCTACAAGGAAAAGAACTTTGTACGCCTGCAACCTGCAAACAAAAAATACAAACCAATTATGGCTCCAAGCGTGCTAATACGCGGACGAGTGGTTGGTATTATTAGAAAGTATTAATTAATATTGAGGACGAGCTGCCAATCTACTCCAAATTATATGGGACTTTGGGGTGCATAAAAGCGTTGACTTATTCAACGCTTTTTTTGAGTTTAGATATTTCAAATTCAGATAACTCCCTATATTCGCCTTCTTTCAGATCGCCTAATCCTAGAATACTCATACGAATGCGTCGTAACCCAACAACTGTTATGCCTGCAGCATCTATCATTTGGCGCACCTGATGCTTATGCCCTTCGCGTATTACAACAGATACCAAATACCTGTCATTAGTTATTTGATCTATAATCCGAGCCTTAGAAGGGCTTGTTGTAAAATCATTTGAAATTTTTACACCTTTAGACATTACACTCAAGGCATTTTCCAAATTTTTCTTTTCCCAATTTTGAGAAATTTGAATAACAACTTCGTACTCTTTTTCGTGTTCAAATTTAGGATGAGTAAGTTTATTTACCAAATCCCCATCATTAGTTAGCAATAGCAATCCAGTTGTATCAATATCAAGCCTGCCAACTGGAACAACGCGCGTGTCAGTTTTAATTAAATCAATTACTGTTTTTCTACCTCTGTCATCACTTGCAGATGACAATATTCCTTTTGGCTTATTCAACAAAAAATAGACCAAATTTTTGGGTCTATCTAATACTTCACCATCTACTTTTATGATATCCTTTTCTGGATTTACTCTAGTTCCAAGCTTAGTAACAATACTACCGTTGATTTCAACTGATCCTTTTTTAATAATATCTTCGGAAGCACGCCTAGACGCAACACCAGAATCTGCTAAAAATTTTTGCAAAACTATCCCTTCCATATTTATTCTACTATGCACCAACTTTATTAATAACCATTATTTTACGTCCATTTAACAAAGTAAATATAAATCTATCTCCAAGTTCAACACGATGTTGGAATTCCTTTTTACTCATTACAGTATATTTTAAATCTTTATTTGTGTCTTTTTGATATGTTTTCATTAATTTTTCTAGTTTGGTTTTGTGTATTCTTCCAACCATAAATATATCAACCGGAGACTCCTCTTGCCCCACAAATGAACCAGCAAGAACCAACATATCCATACTTCCCATTTTTTCTAAATCCTGAACCAATTTCTGTTCTCCTAACTCATTGGACTTTAAAAGCAAAGCTTTTAGCTCTGGCACAAGTATAAACTCCTTATTAACACCATAGTACTTTTTTTTATCTTTTTCTTGAGATAAAATAAGACCAACGTCCTCTAGATTTTCTAGCTCACGCCTAACAGAATTGAGATGCTCCCCCAGCAATCTAGCAAGTTCACGTATATAGTAATCTTTGTCCTCTCCTTGGTTCAAGAAATGCTTTAAAAGCTTTACCCGAACCTTTGATCCGAAAATGTGTTCAAGCATACACGAAATTTGTTCAATAATAGCTAATGTAGTATAATACCTTGATGGCTTGGAGTCAACCGTCTAAACTATGAAGAAGCAGGCGACCAATTTAATAGCTTATGAAATTATAAAACGTCAAGCAACGTCTGGTTCGCTTGGCGTCTTTGAATTAACAAGTACGCGTGCACGTGGAAAAAAGTTATTAATGATGATAGAGATAGAAGTGTCAGATAAAGACAATGAATCTATTATAGAGCACCTAAAAAGCGAATTAGAGCACCAATTTTTTAACGCACCAACCCAAACCACAGAATACGCTTTTGAGCACGCATTAGCCAAGGCTAACATTAAAATAAAGGACACCTTGCTTGCAAAACCAAAAAACTGGCTTAATAAACTACATATTTCAGCGGTTGCTATAAACGGAGAAGAAGTGCACTTAGCATCGGTTGGTAATGCACATGCGTTTTTAATACATAATCAAAAAATTGTTGATGTACTTAAATCTAGTGGTGCAACTCCAACCCCTAATCCAGTTAAATTATTTACAAATATTGTAAGTGGTACACTTGGAACTGAAAATGAACTTGTGCTAGCCAATGAATCTGTTCTTGATTATCTATCCCCGGAAAGGATAAGAAAATGCGCTCATGAGGACGAAATTCATACTGCAATGGAAAAATTAACTGAACTTCTTGTTAAGGCTCCAGAAACAAAACAATTTGCACTTGCTATTGTTAACAGAACAACAAAAAAAGAATCTTCTGCAAAAGCAACAGCTAAACCTATTGTAAAAAAAGAAATTCCAAAAGATACTAACAAAGAGGAGGAAGAAACATATACAAAAGAAGAGGTAGTGGAAAAATATTTAGCTCCAGAAGAAGTAAAACAGTTTGAATCAAAATCTGAGATAGCAAACATTTATACAGAAAAATTAAAAAGTTTTGGTAAAACTGCCCTAACTTTTACACTGTCTTTGCTCTCAAAATTATTAGAGCTACTTCAAAAACTTATTAAACAAATTATTCCAATTCTCATATCAGTCATAAAGGCAGTAGGAACAATGTTTAAACACCAAAGCGCAAGAACATACCACACCACCAAAGCAAAAGAAAGTATTAAAGGAATATTTACTACGCTAACTACTCGCTCACGCAAACAAAGTATAATAGGTGTCGTGATTTTAATTTTAGTTATTGTATTTGTTTCAAGCATAGCACTTAGAGCACGAGAAAAAACAGAAGAAGCAGTTGTTGTAAATTACGAAGGACAACTCTCTACCATAGAGAAAAAAATCAGTGAAGCAGAAGCAGCACTAATATATCAAAACAATGCGGGGGCTGCAACGCTTCTCACAGAAGCACAAACTCTTCTAGATACATTTGTTGATGAATTTCCAAATCAAAAAAATTCATACGACGAACTTACTGCATCTATAACCAGTCTTCGTAACAGAACAGAAAAAAAGAACGTAATTGACAACCTTGAACCAATAATTACGATTACGCCAGCCCCTATAAGCAACAAAGAAACTGGATTAGTTGCCACAGATGACGCATTACTATTTTATGATGGTGTACAAGAAAAAATAGCTCAAATTGATACAGAAAGAGAGTTATTACTCACCATACCTCTAGAAAATCAAGGAATAGAATCATTCTACACTGTACATGCTTTAACTGACAATACTGTTGCTGGTCTTTCCGAAGACACTGTTCTTATTATAGACACTGAGGACGAAACAATTGAAAAACAATCATTTGTGTACAGTCCAAAAACTTCAAAACCTTTTGTTAGTTATTCTCGTAATTTATACACATTTAATACCTCCAACAACCAAATTATTCGCTATCGTAGGGCTGGAAAAGGATTTACAGCAGCTCAAAACTGGCTACAGCAAGAGTATGACCTTACAAATATTGTTGACATAGAAATTGATGGATTTATATATTTGATTGATACAGGTGGAAATATTCATGCATTTTTAAATGGCAAATTCAACAAACGCATTCCTTGGCCATTAAACGATGAGCCAGGAAACACATTAAAATTATTCGCTAACGAGGAAGGTGAATCATTCTATATACTTGATCCAAAACGCGATCGTATTATACACATGACAAAATCTGGTGATCTTATTGTGCAATTTACATCTAAAAAACTTAGAAACGCAACAGACCTAATAACAGACAAAGATGAATCCAATATATATATTCTTGCAGAAGATAAAATATTCAAAATACCAATAACTGCGAATTAATTTAATTCAACAAAAAGAGGCCTTACGGCCTCTTTTTAAATTTCTAGAACACTAACTCTTACTTTAAAGTAACTTGTGCGCCTGCTTCTTCTAAAGTTTTCTTCATTTCTTCTGCATCCTCTGCTTTAACTCCTTCTTTAATTACCTTTGGAGCGCCGTCTACTAAGTCTTTTGCTTCTTTAAGACCAAGTTCTGTAACTGCACGTACTGCCTTAATAACACCAATCTTGTTATCGCCAGCACCTGTTAACTCAACATCAAATGTTGATTTTTCTTCAGCAGCCTCTTCTCCTTCTCCTGCTGCTGGTGCTCCACCTGCCATAATCATAGGTGCCGCACTAGAAACTCCAAACTTGTCTTCTAAAATCTTAACAAGCTCGGAAAGATCCATAACACTCATTTTTTCGATCTCTTCTACAAGAGACTTAAACTTTTCTGGAACTTCTACATCTTTTTTCTCTTCACTTGCATCAGATTGACCATCCTCTGCAGGTGCTTCAGTAGATTCATCCTTTTTTTCTTCATCTGCCATAATTATTTCTCCCTGTCCGCCGCCTGTCTGCCGACGAGGCAGGATGAGGCGGGCTTAATAAAATTATATTTATAAAATTTAAGCTTTTGAATCTTTGATTCCATTTAGCACGTTCACCATTCCACGCATAACTCCACTTAAAGTGTTCACAAACCCAGATACTGGAGCATTGATTGAACCAACTAGCTTTGCATATAACTCTGGTTTGCTTAATAGCTTTGATAAAGCCATGATTCCTGCTTCGTCTAAAAACTTCTCTTCCAGCACGCCTCCATATAGTTGAAGCGCTTCATTTTCTTTTTGAAAATTTGCTAATACTTTTGCGGCCGAAACTTCGTCACTCATAGCATATGCTACGGCCAATCCTTCGCCCAAATTCTTCACATCAACATCAATTCCAGCATCATCTAATACTTTTTTGACCAAAGTTTTCTTAATTACCTGAAGCTTAACTTGCTCCTCTCGCAATTGCTTGCGAAGCTCTTCTACCTGCGGAACAGATAAACCATGATAACCTACAAAAACTAATGATTTTGCGTCTTTTACATCTGCTTTTGCTTGGCCAAATGTATCTTCTTTTTGTTGTCTTGTTTTAGGCATAAAATTAAAAAATCTGCTTATTCCGCAGATTATGGCAGTAAAATAGCCTAATTGGCTAATATTACTGTGTTTCCTAGGTAGGATTTATGTCTTGCGACACCCACTGTCTGCGGAAGATTTAATTGATATAAATATAATACTATATATAGAAAATATGTCAAATGCTACCTTAAATACTTGTTTTTAGCAGTATTGTGCTCCAGTAATGTACGGCTGAAGATGGTTTCCCTTTCTGGAGTTGATAGGAAATAGAAATAATCAGTATCAGCTGGGTATAAAGCAGCACGAATAGCGCTGACACCAGGGTTGCCAATTGGAGTTGGTGGTAAGCCTTTGTATTTATAGCTATTAAACTGAGAATCAATTTCTAATTGATCATATGTCAAAGAAGGTGAATCTCCTCCGATGATATAGTTTAAGGTTGCGTCAGACTGCAATGCTACACCAGAATCTAGGCGAGACCAAAAAATATCCGAAACAATGGCCCTATCTTCTTCGTTTGGAACTTCTGCCTCTATAATAGAGGCCATAATCAATACTTTATAGAAATTTTTGTCTTGGCGAGCTGCTTCGTCTCTTAAATCTTGGGTTACTTTGCTATCAAAATTAATAACCATTTTTTTGATAATATCTCTTAATGTTGCATCTTCAAAAACTTCGTATGTATCTGGAAACAAATATCCCTCTAAGGGAGCAGAAGATGTTCTGTATACCATTAACCTACTACTATTAACTAACTCATTATAAAAATTGCTATCAGGTGATCCAAAAAATCCTGGTCTTCCAACCAGATCCAAAAAATCCTCTTGTTTAAACATTCCTAAATCTTCAAAATATAGAGCAATATCTCCTATGCCCCAGCCCTCAAGAATTTTTATTTCTCTGGTCTCTTGTCTTGCCTTGCTTGTTAAAAAAGATATCAGCTCGTTTGCGGACACATCCTCTGGCAAATCAAATGTGCCTGCTAAAAATTTACCTTGTTTGCCTTTTACCCAAACTAACATTCGAAACCAAAAATCACTTTTTACCAAATCCTGGCTAACAAGTTCTCTTGTTATCTGTTTAACTGACTGACCCTGCTCCACAACAAACTCTCGCGAGGTTTCTGGAACATCTACCTGGCTAAAAAGATTACGACTAATATTGGTTACCACAACAGCAGTTACCAGAAACAGAAAAATAAAAATGTATAAAGATTTTGTCATATTATAAATATTTCTTCATTTTCTTTTTTTTACGAAGTTCTTGGACAATTGATTTAACCTCTTGCGCTCGGCTCTTCTCAATTAATAAAACAACATCGCTAGTTTCAACCATTATAAGATCCTTAACTCCAACAGCTGCTATCATTTTTTTTGAGTTACTCATTAAAAAATTGTTTGAGCTATCTAATAAGACGGATGTACCTACAACTGTGTTACCATCTTTATCTGTCTTTGACATTTCAGCAACACTTCTCCAGTGTCCAATGTCTGTCCAGCCAATGTCAGTTGGCATTACCAAAAGATCTTTTGCTTTTTCTAGAATGCCATAATCAATTGCAACTGAATCAAGTTTACCTGGCATGTTAGACCATTCTTGACAAACAAC
>CAZXOU010000005.1:0-21058 GCA_964642355.1 uncultured Gammaproteobacteria bacterium | reverse complement strand
TGGCTCAATTGTGACATCTGGAAAAGATATGAATGAAGTGGATAAAAGTATTAAGGATGCTATTTTAACTTCTTTTGGTGTTCCTTCGGCATATGCAAAAGAAGCTGCTTTGCGCAATCAAGGAACCGAGAAAGAAAGCAGTTATGCCCTCGCTTAGCCAATTGCCCGATGGTATTAAAAGGAAAAAATTTTTAAAAGCATTGGAGAAGATGGGGTTTGAAATAGATAAGAAAGGTGGAGACGGAAGTCACTATAAAGCAGTTTGGAAAAGTCAGAAATCAATTACAATCCAATATGATTTTAGGAAGGATGTATTGTATGAGACTTTGAAGGATATTAAGACAATTAGCGGGATTGAATGGGAAGAGATCAAAAAACATTTATAGAAAAGGCGTTATTGCCTTTTTTGATTTTGTATTTAAGTCGGCTTTAGTCCAGTTTTTTGGTATACTGAAATTATATGATTTTTGCTTTTAGATCGTATTATCAGAAAACAAAAGTTTTATACCAAAGATATGAGCGGGTGTTGATACCAGCAATGCTTGTTTTTGGATTTGTGATGGACTACGTCACTTTTAAAAAAATTCAGCCTAGTACTGCGCTTACAGTGCTAGCATTTTATTTTTTAATCGCTGGGGCAAGTATTGTTTTTATCCAGTATTATGATTGTGAAAAAATATCGCAGAGGTTTAGATTTTTCCGTTTGTTTGCGCCTTTGGTAGTGCAATTTACATTTGGAGCGTTATTAGGCGCTACATTTATATTTTATTGGTTTAGTGCAAGTGTTGCTGTAAGTTGGCCTTTTATCATAATAATTTTATTAATGATTTTATCAAACGAACTGCTTAAGGATCATTTTAAAAAGCCAATTGTTCAGGTAAGTGTGTATTATTTTATATCTTTCTCTTTTCTATCTATAGTGGTGCCTTATATATTTAATGGTATAGGTGCTCGATTGTTTATGCTGGCAGCTGTAAGTAGTTTGGTTTTTGTGTACGGATATGTATATGTTTTGTCACGTTTGCGAAGTGTGACGTACCAGAGGAAACGTATTTTATGGCGAATTGTTTTTGTAATATTTTTTACAATGAATGCTCTTTACTTTGCAAATATAATTCCACCAGTACCTCTTTCTTTGCGAGAAGTTGGTGTTTATCACAATGTAAGTAGATCTGGTGGGAGATATATATTAGAACAAGAGAAAAAAAGTTTTTGGGAAAAAATAATTCCTGGACAGACGATTCACGCGAATCTTGGTAATCGAATTTATGTATATACTGCAATTTTTTCTCCTCCTGATTTTAATACAAGAATTTATCATCATTGGGAGTATTATGATGAGAACGAGGGGGAGTGGGAAGAGAGAGATAGATTGTCATTTAATATAACTGGCGGAAGAGAAGCTGGGTATCGTGGATACTCTTCTAAAAGTTCTGTTAATTTTGGAAAATGGAGGGTAATTACAAAAACGGAAACAGGGCAGTCGCTAGGGCGTACATCATTTCGTGTTAAAAACATTGAAGATGAAAGAGAAATTGAAAAGTTGATTCGTTAATTAAACATCAAAAAAAGACCAATAAGGTCTTTTTTTGATGGGGCGGCTATCGGGACTTGAACCCGAAAATCCAGTACCACAAACTGGTGTGTTACCTTTACACTATAGCCGCCATATTAAATTGTAAATGTTATTTTTCTGGTAGGACGCTAAGCATGGTACTCCCAGCAGGAATCGAACCTACATCTAGGGATTAGAAGTCCCTCGTTCTATCCATTGAACTATGGGAGCTCGTCGCAGTCGCACTCCAGTCTACGCATCCGAGCGAGCTCGGCTGCTGCGACTTACGTGCGCCTTCTCCTCTCAATTCTGCGCTTAACTTCGAGTACTCAGCCCAAGCGCAGAATTGTATTGAGACAATTTAGAATTTAACACAAAAAATAGCTGTGTGTCAAGGTTTTCTATCTTTTCCGTGGAATGTCTTGTGAACATCCTTTAATCTTTTATCAGTTACATGAGTATATATCTGTGTAGTTGTGATTGATTCATGACCAAGCATTGTTTGGACGGCGCGTATGTCAGCTCCATTGGAAAGTAGGTCAGTTGCAAATGAATGGCGCAAGGTGTGCGGGGTAATCTCTTTGGTAATCCCAGCAGCCTTTGCATGCTTTTCTACAATGCGTTGAATAGAGCGCGGAGTTAAGCCAGAAGTTTTTTTATCTTTTCTAGATTCTGATTTTTGGGCTCTATCATGAGAAACAAATAATACAGGCTCAACATCTACCCTTTTATCTAAATAGTTTTTTATAGAATCTTTTGCTCTATTAGACAAAAAGATAATACGAAGCTTTCCGCCCTTACCTCGGATAGTGAATTCATCTTTTTTTAGGTTTACAAGTTCACGTGTCAATTTAGTCAGCTCTCCGACGCGCAAGCCAGTTGAGAAAAGTGTTTCTAATATTGCTTTATCCCGAAGCTGTACTAATCTGTCGGAGGGAGTAGTAAGAGGAGAGGATAGTAATCGTTCTACATCATCTTGATCTAATACATCAACCTCTCTGGTTTCTTGTTTTGCAAGTTCAATTTTTTCCGGAGCAATGGATTCAATATCACGTCTTGCTAAAAATTTTAAAAAGCTACGCAAAGCTATTAAGTGATAATTTTGCGTTTTAGGATTAAGCTGTTGTCCAGTTTTAGGATCTTCGTATCTATTTAGCCATAATCTATATTGCCTTATTTTTTCTGTAGTTAGGCTACTTGGAGTAGGATCCTTTGCCCAGTGGCTAAATCTTTTTAAATAGAAATCATAATTACGTAAAGTTGCCTCTGTGCGCCCTTTTTCAATTTCTAGATATTCTAGGAAATCAGTTATAAGTAATGATATGCGTTTCATGCTTATATTGTAAGACACTTATGCATTCTTGACAAATAGAGTTTATTTGCGTATTATGTGCATATTACTACGATATCTCGGTAATTGTTTGATCGGCCTTTACTTGGATATCGCTTATTATCAACTATCATATATATATGCTGGACAAGAAAAAGAAAGATCGAATCATAGAGAAATATAAGACACATAAGGATGACACAGGTTCGCCAGAAGTTCAGATAGCTATTCTATCTGCAGAGATAAAAGAGCTAACTGATCACTTAAAGAGCCATAAAAAGGATTATTCTTCTCGTAGGGGGTTAATCAAAAAAGTGTCACAACGTAGAAAGCTATTGCATTATTTACAGCGAGATAATTCAGATTCATACGAAAAGTTATCCAAACAGCTGAAAATCAGAAAAAGAGCAGAGCATACATTAGCCAAAGAGGATGAAGTTGCGGCCGCAGTAGAGCAAGAAGAGCGAGAGGCAAAAGCAGCGAAAGTCGCAGCGGCAAAGAAGAAATAACTATTAAACCCTACACATTGTGTAGGGTTTTGGTATAATAGAAACATGTATTATAGGAGTATATTTAGTATGATGGTTGGCATTGCTTTGTTTTTTGTATTCTTTGCAAATGTAAGCGCGCAAGCACAGCCAGATCCACCAACTAATGTAGTAGCTACGCAACTGGGTTATTCGGAAGGCATTAGTATTACTTGGGATGCTTCGGCAACCGAAGATGTTACTTTGTATAAAGTGTATCGTTCTACCAGGAGTTCAAGCCTTGGAACAAAGCTTCATGATGTGCACCCTACACTTGATTATGTAGATGATGATGTTTCGTATAATACTACATACTATTATCGTGTTGTATCTCTTTTTGATGGCCTTGAGTCAGTTCAGTCAGACCAAGTTTCCGCTAAACCAATAATTCCGTCTCCGGTAAATGTTCAAGCTACAAATACTAAAGAGGGGCAAGAAATTAAAGTTACATGGGATAGGCCTACATATGGGTTAGTTTTGAGCTTTGATGTGTATCGTTCTACAAATGAAACAAGCAGAGGGTCAAGAATTGCCCGAAAGGTTAAAGGTACAGAATATATGGATACCAGAGCAACTAATGGTCAGATTTATTATTATCTCATACAGTCTATTTCTGTATCAGATAAAAATTCTAGTGATAGTGATACTGCACAGGCTAGTGCAAGTGATGATTCTACGCCAGATGCGCCCACTGTTTCTACACGCACTTCTGGAGGAAATACTGTTCGTGTTACTTGGACAAGGCCAAAAAATATTACAATTTCTTCATACAAGGTCTATAGATCTAAAAGTAAATCTGAAACAGGAGCGTTTCGCATTGAAACAACAGGAACTTCATTTACTGAGCACGCACTAGAGTCTGGCACATACTATTATCGCGTAATCGCCATAAGTAGCTCGGGAAATACTTCTTTAGAAAGCGAACCATCTATTGCTGTAATAGGCGGAGCAGGTGTTTCTGGACTTTTGCCAGTTAGTTCACTTAAAGCTGTTGCCACAGGGAAGAGTGGTCAGATAAAAGTAACATGGAAAAACCCCGGCAAAAATAATTATTCATTTCTTAGAATTTATAGAAATACATCACCTGGAGTTGGTAGCTTAATTTCTAATAAGATTAAAGGCGAATCATTTACAGATACAAGCCTCACAGATGGGGTGCGTTACTATTATGTAGTAAGAACAGTTAACTCAAATGGAGACGAGCATTTTGATGACACATCTGCAAATGCTGTACCGTTAATTTCAAACAAAAAGTCTGTTGAGCCTATTGGTATTACTAAATTGCAGATTCGTGATTTAAGTGATGGAAAATCTATTAAGCTTGCATGGAAAAATCCACCACCACATTTTTATGAATATTTAACTATTTACAGGAGTACTGTTAGGGGTGAGATTGGAGAGCCAATTCGAGAGCGCTATCGTGGAAATGAGTACACAAACACACGAGGCATACAAACAAACCAAAAGTATTATTATACAATTACCACAAAAGATTTTAATGGAGTAGAATCTATTGAGAACAATCAAGTTGCAGGAATCGCCACACTAAAACTCCCAAACGAAAAATTTGATACAGATTTGGATGGACTTCCTGATTCATGGGAACGTTTACATGGGTATCATCCACATTTAAAAGACCTTATAGATAGTGATGATGATAATGACGGTCTTAGCCTTATAGAGGAATATACAGAAGGAACAGACCCTTGGTCCGAAGATTCTGATGGAGACGGTTTTAACGATGGCACGGAAGTACTAAATGAATACAATCCAAATGGAGTAGGAAAAAAGGTTATTCTTGCTAAAGTTCGCAGTACAGTTGGTAAAGGTAGTTTTTCATACAAAAAAAATCGTTTATCTAGCTTGGTTCAAGAGCAGGATTTCGAGCGTGAGTTAAGGCAGAAACTAGAACAGACTTTTGGGTCAAACAAAATTCCCAATCCACGCAAACATTGGCCAACTTTGGTTAACGCATATATCTATGGGGGGTATAGTGCTCAAGAAATTGCACACACACTTAAGCTTGGCCCAGGTCTCGTACATCCTGGTGTTCCAGCAGAAATATGGCGAACGACTGATGAATATAAGAGTAAGCAGTAATAAAGTTGACATTTGACCTTACTTTAGGTATGGTTGTTTTGTACTTATGCCACAATACAAAGCGCAAAGAGTAGGAGTGTTTGTAGATGTACAGAACATGTACTACTCAGCTAAAAATTTATACGAAGCAAAAGTAAATTTTGCAAAGCTTCTAGAAGAGGCTGTGGGATCTCGCCAACTGGTGCGAGCTTTGGCATATGTTGTAAAAGGTCCTCAGTCAGAAGAAGATAATTTTTTTACAGCTCTAGAAAAAATAGGTTTTGAAGTAAAAACAAGGTCTTTGCAAGTTTTTTTAGGAGGAACCAAAAAAGGCGACTGGGATGTTGGTATTTGCATGGATGCAATTAGAATGGCAGGAAAATTGGATGTAGTTGTTCTGGTTTCTGGAGATGGAGATTTTGAGGAGCTTGTAAATTACCTTAAATATAGCGAAGGTTGTGTTGTAGAAGTTCTAGCATTTGGCAGAACAGCATCTAGCAAGCTAAAAGAGGAGGCAGATAAGTTTGTTGATTTGGGCGAGTACAAAAAGTTTTTAATTAAAAAATAATTATTATTAGGAGTATTGCTACAGAGAGATGGGTTTATTTGATCTATTCTTGTCTAAGACGAGACTAATTCAAATAAGCTCCTCAATAGCGGTATTCAGAAAAGGAGTTTTTATTATGCAAGAAAAAAAGTATACTGTCACAGTTGGGGGCGGTGAGTATGAATTTTCAACTGGCAGGCTTGCCTTACAAGCTAATGCTAGTGTTTTGGCGCGCTTTGGTGGCACTCAAGTTTTGGCCACAGTGGTAATGCCAGAGGAGCCACGCGAAGATGTGGGTTATTTTCCTTTAATGGTGGATTACGAAGAAAAGCTTTATGCTGCAGGCAAAATTAAAGGATCAAGGTTTATAAAGCATGAGGGTCGCCCAACAGACGAGGCTGTTCTTTCTGCGCGTATGGCAGATAGGGCAATTCGCCCATTGTTTCCAAAGTGGGTTAAAAATGATGTACAGGTAATTTTAACTGTGCTTTCTTTTGATAAAGAGAATGATCCAGATATTGTTGGTATGAACGCAGCAGTTGCAGCTTTAATGATTTCTGATGTTCCTTGGGACGGCCCTATTGCAGGAATTCGTGTATCTAATCACGAGGACAAATGGATTGTAAACCCAAGTTACGAAATTCGCGAGGCAGCTTTGTTAAATTTAGTAGTAGCAGGAACTCCAGATAAAACATTAATGATAGAAGCAGATTCCAGAGAAGCTTCGGAAGAGTTGGTGTATGAAGGAGTTGAATTCGCGCAAAAGCAGTTGTCAGATTTAACTAAGCTTTTTGGAACAATGCAAAAGGAAATTGGTCTAGAAAAATTTGCACAAGCAGAAGTTGAAGATGCGTCAGCAGATGAAGAAGACACCTCCACGGTAGATCCTTCTAAAGAGGCAGAGAAGTTTATAGGCGAGCGAATTGAGAAAACTTTATTTACTGGAAACAAAGAAAGTAAGTCATCTCGCAAAAAAGCATTTTACGGATTATTGGATGAATTAGATAATCATCTTAAAGAAATGCAGGTCGGAAAAGACAAAAGAAAAGCAGCTAAATCATTTGCAGCAGACTATATTGAACAGCAAGTAACTGATGCAATTCTAAAAGATAAAAAACGAGTAGACGGAAGAAAACTTACAGAAATTCGTGAGCTTACTCTTGATGCAGGAATTTTGGCTCGTACTCATGGATCTGGACTGTTTAATAGGGGAGAAACACAAGTACTTTCTGTTACAACCTTAGATTCTCCAGGAAAAGAACAACTTTTAGACACTTTAGAAGAAAACGATACCAAAAAAGGATATATTCACCACTATAATTTCCCGCCTTATTCTGTTGGAGAAGCAGGTCCTTTGCGTGGGCAAAGCAGGCGAGATATTGGACATGGCGCACTAGCTGAAAAAGCATTAATGCCAGTACTGCCCCCTAAAGAAGATTTTCCATACACAATTCGTGTAGTATCTGAGGTACTTGGATCTAATGGATCAAGTTCTATGGGATCTGTTTGCGGATCTACGTTGGCGTTATTGGATGCAGGAGTTCCACTTACAAAAAGCGTATCTGGAATTGCCATGGGATTAGCTTCGAACGATGCTGGTGATTACAAAATATTAACTGATCTTCAAGATTTGGAAGATGGCCCAGGTGGAATGGACTTTAAAGTAGCTGGAACAAGAGATGGGATTACAGCAATTCAACTTGATACTAAAACCCATGGGTTAAGCAACCAAATTATTAAAGAAACATTAGCACAAGCTAAAGATGCGAGATTTGAAATTTTGGATAAGATTGAGGCGGTGATAAAAGCTCCAAAAGAACTTTCAGAATTTGCTCCTCGCATAACAAGCATGAAGATTAATCCAGATAAAATTCGTGATGTTATTGGTCCTGGTGGAAAAATAATCAACGAGATTATAGATGCAACTGAAGTTGAGATTGATATTGAGGACGATGGTTTGGTTATGATTACAGCTCAAAAAGCAGAAGGTGCTAAAAAAGCACAGGAATGGATTGAGCAACTTACAAAAGAAGTTGAGCCAGGTGAAAAATACGAAGGAACTGTAACTCGTATTATGGACTTTGGAGCATTCGTAGAAGTTCTTCCTGGCAAAGAAGGATTGGTTCATATTTCTAAGCTTGCTAAAGGACATGTAGATAATGTAGAGGATGTTACTAAAGTGGGAGAGAAGCTAAGTGTAGAGGTAGATGAGATTGATGATCAAGGTAGAATCAATTTACGAGTAGAAGGTGTTGAACCACAAGACAGAGGAGATAGAGGAGAACCTAGAGAACAGCCTCAGAGGAGAGGTGGTAGTCAACAAAGGGGAGGGCCGAATAGAGGAGGACCTAGAGGGCCTCGCAGAAATTCTCGATAATAGATTAACAGACTGGGCTTGCAACTTGCAAGCCCTTTTTGGCATAAGCATTTACGTGATACAATATGAGTATGAATTCCGGATCCAACAAACAAGACATGGGAAGCATGGTGGGTGGTCTGGGCATTAGTCAGAGCGTGGTCCTTAGCAGGCCTTCTAAAAACAGGCATGTGTTTTTAATATTGTCTGTTGTGGCCTTAGTCGCTATTACGGCGCTTGCTGTTTTTTGGTATCTAGGATTAAGTTCTGCAAAGTTAGCAACTAAGCTTCCAGAAAATACTCCATGGTATCTTCGCATTGAGTTGCCAAAAGATAATTGGTATATGCCTTTAATTTTTTGGAACCAACAGACTTTAATAAATTCAAAAGTACAATCTCTTTTTAAAGAGCTGGATATTTTTTACTGGGATGATAATTCGTTTGCCGAAGATATACTACCAATTTTATCTGATTCTATAGAGGTGGCACAGTTAGCTAACGGAGAAGTAATTATTTCTTCGTATTTAAATAATAAAGATGCATGGCTAAATCTAGTTAATATTTCTAGTGAAGAATATAATGGTCAAATATATGAGATGAATTCAAAGCCAATGGGTTTATGGGATATATTTGTACAAGATCGAGGCAGTTGGTGGTGGTATATAGAAAAAGATCAATTATATATTATTAGCAGTGATTCGGCTAAGACTGAATTTAGTCAGAATAAAGAACAGACTGTGAGCAAATTGTTGGAAAGTTATTCAATTGAGAAGAGCAGAGGCTTAATTTTATTTAATAACTCCATTGAATCGTTATATATAGAGAATAGTTACATTTCAGCATTGCTAGAATCATCAGATTTACCATTAGTTTTTGATATTCATCAAAGTCCTGAAAATATTAGCATAAATAACATTTCTACAGGCGAAAAAGCTGTATACGATAGCCTAAACTCTCCTGTATCGGGTATAGAGAAGATCTATCAAATATCGGATAGCGACATTTCTCTATACAGTGCGAGTATCGGATCATCTTATATGAGCTGGTTTAGTAGTATAATAGGTATCAGTAAGACATTAGAGTCGTTAGAGTCTAGTATTAATGACATATATGATTTGAATATAAAGGAAATAGTAGATAATTCACTAAATTCCGAGTTACTAGTATTAGTTTGGCCAAATACTAATAAGGATCTCGAAGAGAATGAATGGGTGGTTGCATCAACTGCTGACATATTAGCTAGTTTGCAAGACTTTGGAACGAGACTTTTCGCACAAGACCACCCAAAAGCCATAGAACAAAGACTTTCTGACGGATCCTTGATGGTTGAATTGTTTGCGGATACAGAAGGCATTGTGTGGCAGGATTATAATATAGAATATAGTGGTGTGGAATATCAATTATCTTCATTACAAGGCCAAGGAGAGGTTGAAATATACATTGTAGGGGAGATAGAGGGATTAGGTGCTATACTTACGAATTCAGAAGTAGCTTTAGAGAAGATAGTTGAATATCACAGTGTCCAAAATGACTTGACTTTGCAATTTGCCTGCAAAAATTCAGATCTTGAATCTAGCATTCGTCTAAAATCAGACACACTTTTTGGGAGTAATTTTGTAAATGACTTTTTTTCTAATATTGTCATTACAAATACAAAAGATGGTGGAACAAACAGCTGCATTTTTTTTAGGTAGATTTGACTTTTGCATTTAGATGTGCTATGATGTATTTGTTCTCTACTTTCTAGATCTTTTACATTGGAGACCGACCTCCAATAAAAAAACAAAAATAAAAACAAACGGTGTCTGGCCGGGAAACAAAAACAAAAAAAGCAGGTTCACATATATATTCAGATATATGTCTACCACTTAGACAGTTGAGAACAGGCGCTTTAAGTCGGAACAGTGCAAGCCTATTGTTAGGAAGCAAAATGTTAACCTATGCAGGTCCATATTCATAAGAGATTGTGTATATAGACCTGCGTAGCTTAACTGCTCCCCAGCAGTCATGGGGCGTATTCAATGCCATTATAATTAATTTATATCGTGGCGCTTGGTGCGCCCTTCTTTAATTCCAAGAAAACTCGTGCTATTATCACTGTATGAGTACACAAAAGATTTTTATCGCAATAGCATTTGCTGGATTAGTTGCTGATAGAATATTTAAATATTTCGCTATTAAAAGCCCTATTTACTCAGAAGGATTTTTTTTGATTACAGATAAATTAGGGCTGCGTTATCATTTAAATCAAAATTTTGCTGGGAGTTTGCCCCTGTCAAATGATTTAACTGCCGCGTTAATGGCGGTCGTGATTATAATTTTGTTTATTGTATTTATTAAAAAGAAAAATATACCTGTTTTGTGGCTTATTATAGTCGGAGCAATATCAAATTTATTTGATAGGATTGCTTATTCTGGAGTTATTGATTATATTGTTGTGCCTTGGGGCGGTATTATTAATATTGCTGACGTATTAGTTGTTTCTGGATTGGTTGTATTGATATTTTGTAGCAAGAATTCAACTAAATTAGTTTAATATGCTCACAAAGGTGACATCTTGTGCAATTGTGGGCATAGATGGAGAGCATATAACAATTGAAGTAGATGTTTCGCGTGGCTATCCAACGTTTATTGTAGTAGGATTGCCAGATAAGGCGGTAGATGAATCTAGGCAACGCATACCAACTGCAATTCGCAATTCAGGATATGAGTATCCTTTTTCTAAAAAAATAATAGTTAATCTAGCGCCTGCTGATTTAAAAAAAGAAGGAGCTCAATATGATCTTCCTATCGCAGTTGGCATATTGTTTTCAAGCGATCAGATTTCAGGGTCCCTAGAGCACAGAGTGTTTGTAGGGGAGCTGGCTCTTGATGGAAGCCTAAGACCGACTAAAGGTATTTTACCTGTAACGCTTTGGGCTAGGGATGCGGGATATTCAGAGGTGTTTGTTCCTTTTGGCAACGCGCAAGAGGCCGCGGTTGTAGACGGTGTTAATATTATTCCGGTTAAAACTCTTAAAGATCTTGCGGGACACATCAGCCGTAAAAAAATTATAGAAAAGCAAAAACATTCATTACCTCAAAAAGAATACTATGATAATCCATTAATTGATATGTCGCATGTCAGCGGACAAGAGCACGCAAAAAGGGCGCTAGAGATTGCAGCAGCCGGAGCGCATAATATTGCAATGAGCGGGCCTCCCGGCTCTGGCAAGACAATGCTTGCGAATAGCATCATATCAATATTGCCGGAAATGACTTTTGAGGAGCAGCTTGAAGTTACGAAAGTATACAGCATTGCCGGAGCTCTTTCTCCCAATACTCCGCTGGTTTCAATGCGTCCGTTTAGATCGCCGCATCATACTGCCAGCGGGGTTGCGTTGGTTGGCGGAGGAGCATCTCCTAGGCCTGGCGAAATCAGCCTAGCGCACAGAGGAATATTATTTTTAGATGAGTTTCCAGAGTTCTCTCGCACAGTATTAGAAAATTTAAGGCAGCCCTTAGAGGATGGGCGCATAACTGTTTCCAGAGCCTTGGGGAGTTTTACGTTTCCAGCTAGATTCGTATTAGTTGCTTCCTTAAATCCATGTCCTTGCGGATTTTTGGGGGATAATGAGCGTGAATGCGTTTGCACTCAATCCCATGTTATAAAATACAAAAATAAAATATCAGGTCCAATAGCCGATAGAATTGATTTGCACGTGGAAGTGCCTCGTATTTCTTTTGAAAAGTTAGAATCACAAGCAATGGAGACATCACAGCTTATTCGCGAGCGTGTAAATAAAGCCAGGACTCTCCAAGAGGAGCGTTTATCAAAATACCAAATTATTACAAATAGCGAGATGACAGCTCAAATTGTTCGAGAGGTATGCGTTCTTGATATAGAATCTAGGAATTTAATTAGGCAGGCAGTCAGCAGTTTGCATCTTTCTGCTCGCGCGTTTCATCGCATATTAAAAATTAGCAGAACAATCGCGGATTTGTCCCAAGAAGAAAAAATAAGCTCTGCCTATATCGCAGAGGCCTTGCAATATAGGCCAAAAGGCGAATAAGCCTGTTGTGTCCGAATTTTTAGAGCATGATATGGTATAATTAAACGCGCGTATGGGAGGACGAAAAATATTTTAATATGGGTTGGGATTATTGTTTTGATTGTGATTACTACTCCTTGGTTTGGAGCATTGTATGAGATGATCATAGGTAGGGAGGTTTCTGGTGGTTTTTGGGGGCCAAGTAATCCTGAGTATGTTGATGGATTTGTAATGGCGTTTATTTTTATTCCGACTTTATTGCTTACGGTATTTGAAAAGAGTTATAGGCAAATCCTTATAGTTCTTGGAATAGTCTTGTTAGTTGATATTACATTGGGTGCGTGGTGGAGTGGACTTGTATTTGATTTAGGTTTGGCGCTTGTTGCGTGGATTTTGGGGCAGGGGGTTTTGTTGGTTAGGAAAATGATAAAATAATTACTCGTTTCAATGGCTAAGCCATTTAGCCATTGGCTTGACAGGCCGTATATAATCGCATATAATCAGATATATCTGAAATTATACGATAAATTATGTTAAACAACAGGCTAGGCAAGCGAATAAAGCTTACAAACGAGGTAATGCTAAAAATCGCCCGAATTGACGAATTAAAAGGCCAGTGGAGCGGGTCATTGTCTTTGAATCCAAAAATACTTCATCAATTAAAAAAATCAGTAGTAATAACTAGCGCGGCATCATCCACCCGAATAGAAGGCGTGAAAATGACAGACAAAGAAGTAGAAAGATTTTTACGTGGCATAAATCAAAAAACACCCAAAAATAGAGACGAGCAAGAAGTAGCAGGATACGCGGATCTGCTTGTGAGAATTTTTGACAACCACAAAACTCTTAAAATAACTGAAGGCAGGATTTTAGAATTACACAAAATATTGCTGGCATTTTCAACAAAAGACAAACTACACTGCGGAAAATACAAGAGCAAAGACAATACCGTGGCCATAATGGAAAAAGGCAAAATTAGGAAAATACTTTTTAAGCCGACTCCGCCATATCTTGTAAAAAAAGAAATGGATGATTTATTTGAGTGGATAAAAGAGAGGCAAGAAAAAAAAGATCTGCATCCATTAGCGATTATAGCCAATTTTATATTTGAATTTTTGGCAATAAATCCATTTGAAGACGGAAACGGACGTCTTTCTCGCGCGTTGATTAATTTAATGCTTTTACAGGACGGTTACGCTTTCGCGCCTTATGTTTCTTTAGAAGAGATTTTTGAGGAAACAGTATCAGACTATTATCTATCATTAAGGAATACGCAAAAAAATCACAAAACAAAAAACGAAGACATCAGCCCTTGGCTGGAATTCTTTTTAAACTCTGTTTTAGAGCAAGCTGGAAAAGCATTAAGGCTTTTAGAAGGAAACGAAAATCAAAAACTGCTCTCTGTAGCGCAAAAAAAAGTTTTTGATTTATTCACTATGCATAAAGAATTTAAAGTTTCCGAGATTCAAGATAAAACAAAAATTCCGCTTCCAACAGTCAAGCAGGCTGTTGCTAAATTAGCAGAATTGGAATTGATAGAAAAAATAGGGCAAGGTTCTTCTACTCGGTATGTAAAGAATAATTAATACATGCCCCGCCAATAAGACACCTAAAACACACTGGTTTTGGGCTTATTTAGGTTGATATTATAGGTAGTCCAAAGGATTAACCCTTGTGCCGTTTACCCTAACCTCGTAGTGAACATGAGGTCCAGTAGAGCGTCCTGTAGAACCCACGGCAGCAATAATATCTCCTTTTTTAACGCGCACACCTTTTTTAACTAGATTTTGGCTATTATGCGCATATAAAGTATGGAAGCCATTTCCATGATCAATTATTACATAAAGACCATATCCTTTGCTGTTCCACCCAGAGGTAATAACTATACCGTCATTACTGGCATATATTGGCTGTCCGATAGGAGCGCCTATATCAAGTCCTGTATGACGCCATCCACGGAAGTACTGAGTGATGCGTTGACGCGTTGTTGGCCAGTTAAGTTTGCCAGCAATAGGAGTTGCTGGTTTAAAAATACTTCTTAAATCAGCAAGTCCTGATCTTGATAAAATTGGCCTAGCAGAAGGCGGCGGAATTCCATCTGGCACAACCACTTTGGCGCCAATTTTTAATTCTGATGCATCTGCTAACTTATTAACCTCAAGTATGTCTTCTGCCTTGGATTTATATCTAGATGCGATTGCGTTTAATGTGTCGCCTCTCTTTATTGTGTGTGTTACACCTGTTACGGGTAAAATAACCAATTCTTGGCCAGGCTTAATAAAGTCTCTGGGTCCTATTCTATTTTCCCACAAAAGAGTATTGGTGCTTAAGTTGAAGTTCTCAGCAATTTGAGAAATAGTATCGCTATCTTGTACTATGTAAGTGATAATACTATCACGAGGTTTTGGCGTAATGTCTGTTGCTGGGAGATCTGGACGAATCAGCGCATCTCCTTGGGAGGTAATAAGTGTGTTATCAATTTCGAGAATCTGCTGACCTGTAGGCTCAATCGTGCTCTCTACTCCTATATTAGCCAAAGCTCGTTCAGGTGCGTCAAAAATAGTTGCTTCATCATCATCAATTTCTACACTAACTTCTGTTAATAATTCTGAGTCGGTTTGGGCAACAAGCAAAGTGTACAAGCTTGAGTTTCTTCCAACTTCCTCTGGTCTTATTTCGCGTGCCTTAATGTTACTTGTGGTTACAAATAAGGAGAGAGTAATTAATCCGCCATAAATAATTACGCTTCTTCCGAAATTGTTTCCAAACTGCTCCCTGATGTATAAGTTTGCGTTTGTGGTTTTTGTTTGGATGGTTTTTAATCTTTGGTATAAAGGCAACCCAAATAAACGCACACCTATTTTTATAATCCATGTTGCCACAAATTTTACTACCCACAAAATAGCACCTATTAACTTAATCACTAATAACAATAAACTACTCACAAGGGTGAGCAGTAGAATCGCGTTTTTTTTAGCAAGAACCGCATTTCGAGAAGGCTTATTTGCGCGTGTTTGGGCTGTATTATATTTTGGTGACATAAATATATTATAAGCGATGTGGTCATCGCTTGCAATTACGTCGTTCGCCCCAGATGAAAGCAAGCTTTCGCCTGTGGGCTCACTAGTAATTGTAACGTATTTAAGAGAAAAGTGTTACTCTTGGCATCAAAATTGTTGATTTTTTAGGGTAAAAATTGTATGATACGCATATACTATGAAGGATTATGATCATAAATCAATAGAAAAAAAGTGGCAAGCAAGATGGGAAAAAGAGGGTACTTTTCGCGTGTCAGATGATGTAAAAAAGAGTAAAAAGAAGTATATCTTAGATATGTTTCCTTATCCTTCTGGCGCAGGCTTGCATGTTGGTCATCCAGAGGGTTACACTGCAACAGATATTTATTCCAGATATCTAAGAATGAATGGATATGATGTCCTGCACCCAATGGGTTGGGATGCTTTTGGATTGCCAGCAGAAAACTATGCAATCAAGTCCGGAGTTCATCCAAAAGAAAGTACAGATAATAATATAGAGACATTTAGAAAGCAAATTAAATCTTTGGGATTTAGTTGTGATTGGTCGCGTGAAGTGAACACATCTAGTCCGGATTATTATAAATGGACACAGTGGTTGTTTTTGCAATTATATAAAGCAGGTTTAGCTTACAAAAAAGAAGCACCTGTTAATTGGTGCGAAGATTGCAAAACAGTTTTGGCAAACGAACAAGTGGTTGACGGAAAGTGCGAGCGATGCGGACATGAGGTTATACAGAAAAATTTAGAGCAATGGTTTTTTAAGATTACAGGCAGCAGTCCAAATACAGAAAGGCTGGAAGCAGATAAAAGTTATCCAGAAAGATTGTTATCAAATCTTGAAGATTTAGATTGGCCAGATCCAATTAAGCATATGCAAAGGAATTGGATCGGCAAGAGCGAAGGCGCTGAGATAGAGTTCGCGGTTAAAGGATCAAAGTCATCAATCAAAGTATTTACAACACGTCCAGACACACTATATGGAGCAACTTATATGGTACTTGCTCCAGAGCATCCATTAGTTGATGAGTTTAAAGATAAAAAAGTTGAAGATTATATTAAAAAGTCAGTGTCAAAGAGCGCTTTAGAAAGGACTGATTTATCAAAAGAAAAAACCGGAGTTGAATTAAAAGGCATCAAAGCGATTAATCCAGGCAATGGAAAAGATATTCCAATTTGGATTGCGGATTATGTGATGATGGGTTATGGAACAGGCGCAATTATGGCAGTTCCAGCACATGATGAGCGTGATTTTGAGTTTGCTAAGAAATATAAATTAGAAATTCGAGAGGTGATTGATACAAAAGAGGAGTTGCCATCTATTAGTGTAGGAAAGATGGTGAACTCAGATGAATTTGATGGACAGGATTCAGAAGAAGCAAAATGGAAAATTACCGATAAAGTTAAAGGCAAAAGAACAACGCAGTATAAGCTCCGCGACTGGTTAATATCACGCCAAAGATATTGGGGTGCGCCAATTCCAATCATCTACTGTGAAAAGTGCGGAGAGCAGCCAGTTCCAGAAAAAGATCTTCCTGTTGAATTACCAGAAGATGTCGACTTTAGACCAAAAGGGGAATCTCCTTTAGCGCGGTCAAAGTCGTTTCATGATGTTAAGTGTCCAAAATGCGATGCACCTGCAAAAAGAGAATCAGATACAATGGATACATTTGTAGATTCTTCTTGGTATTTTTTAAGATACACAGATCCAAAAAATGATAAAAAGTTTGCATCAAAAAAGAATCTTAAAACTTGGCTTCCTGTAGAAACATATGTTGGAGGAGCAGAGCATGCAGTTTTGCATTTAATGTATGTGCGGTTTTTTAACATGGCTTTGCATGATCTTGGAATATTAGACTTTGAGGAACCATTTACGCAATTACGAAATCAAGGATTTATATTAGGTCCAGATGGGCAAAAGATGTCGAAGAGTAAGGGAAATGTAATTAACCCAGATGAAGTTATAGAAAATTTAGGTGCGGACACAATGAGAATGTACGAAATGTTTATGGGTCCTTTAGAGGACACAAAGCCTTGGGATACAAATGGCATAATAGGAGTGCGAAGGTTTTTAGAAAAAGTGTGGGGTTTATCTAGTATTGTAGAAAAAGATTATTCTGATTCTGACGAAGAGAATGAAGTTGCAAGAGAGTTGGCAAAAACTATCAAAAAGACAGAAGAAGATATCCAAAATTTTGGATTTAATACTGCAGTATCCCAGTTTATGATTTTTGTGAACTTAGTTCATAAAGTAGGATGCATAACAAAAGATCATTTAGAAGATTTTTTAAAAGTTCTTAATCCTTTTGCGCCTCACATAACAAATGAGATTTGGGAAACCCTTGGAAACAAAGATGCAATAGAAAAAGAAAAATGGCCAGAAGTTGATGTATTGCTTTTGTCGCAAGATACAATCAACTATGTAATCCAAGTAAATGGAAAAGTCAGGGCAAATATTTCTATGGATCCAACTGCTAGCGAAGATGAGGTTATTGAAGTAGCTAAAAAAGATGGGGTTGTTGTGAAACATATTAAAGATAAGAAAATAGTAAAACATATTTTTGTAGAGGGAAGGCTGGTTAATTTTGTGGTCAAATGATATTTGTATATCCAACAGATACTGCGTATGCAATTGGTTGCGATGCACGGGATGGTGAATCTATTCGCAAAATATTTAAGATCAAAAGAAGAGAAGAGTCAAAAATATTGCCATTAATAGCATCAGATATAGATATGGTAAGCCAATGGTGTGAATTGTCTGGACTTGCATTAAAGCTTGCGCAAAAATATTGGCCAGGACCTTTAACTCTGGTGTTGCCAGTTAAAAAAAAGGGATTGAGTGAATCAGTAATCCAAGAGGGTACTATTGCCATACGAGTTCCGGATTCAGAAGAAGCGCGTGGTTTATCAAAAGAGATTAATGCTCCGATTGTCTCAACATCAGCAAACAAAGCAGGAAATCCAAATTGTTATTCAATTGAAAGCATTAAACAATCCCTTGGTAACTCATTTAAACTCATAGACCGCGTTATAGACAAAGGGGAGCTTACCCAAAGAGAAGCATCAACAATCGCAAAATATGAAAATGGCAATATTAAAATTATTAGGCAGGGAGACATCAAAATAAAATAAAAATAAATGCCAATTATTGCAACACCTAGGATTATTAAAACTTTTTTTGCCACGCGCCTTACTCGGCAAATTAGGGAGCTTTACTTAAGCGCAACTATTATAAATTTTGCAGTGGCAATGGTTGCTATTTTTGAGCCCATTTATCTTTACAAGAATGGGTTTTCTTTGGTGCATATTATTTGGTTTTATTTAGGGGTATATGTGCCTTATCTTTTGCTTATTCCTTTGGGGGCAAAGTTTGCAAGGAGATTTGGATACGAAAAAGCTATTTTGCTTGGCACGCCTTTTTTGGCTTTGTATTATATATCTTTGTATCTAATACCGCAGAATCCAATTTATATAGCAATTGCAATTACAGCATTTGTGCTTCAAAAATCATTTTATTGGCCAGGATATCAAGCTGACTTTGCTAAATTTGGAAAAGGTATAGAGCGTGGCCGAGAAATCAGTAATATTATGATGATAACAATGATAGTCTTTATATTAGGGCCGATTGCAGGTGGATTTATAATCAGCATATGGGGCTTTAAATTTTTATTTATTATTGCAACTATTTTGATTATTGCCTCTAATCTTCCTTTAATTGCTACTCCAGAAGCTTTTAAGCCTATTCCATTTTCGTATTTTAATTCATTTAAAAGATTGTTTCACAAAGATAATCGCAGGAATTTTTTCGGCTATCTAGGATTTGGCGAAGAATTTATAGGCATGGTATTTTGGCCCATATTTATTTTTACAATTGTTCAGGATTTTCTTTCTATAGGGTCTATTATTGGGTTGGCGACTTTAGCTACAACAGTTGTTCTTTTGTTTGTTGGGCGCATGGTAGACGGAGATTCATCGCAGCGCAAATCCATACTTAGAATGGGATCTGTATTTAAATCAGCTGTATGGCTGATACGTTTATTAGTACGCGGCCCTTTGGGGATTTTTCTTGGAGATTCGCTTGGGCGCACAATGAAAAACGTAATAGTTGTTCCTATGCTTGCCATGACATATGACCATGCAAACGAAACAAGTGTTATGAAAACTATGATATTTTTTGAGATGTCGTTGATTGTGGGCAAGATAGTCGCGATGCTCGCTGCATTGGTGCTTCTGTGGATTTTCCCAGGCTCATTTGCTTCGCTATTTATATTAGCCGCTGCAATGACATTATTATATTCACTTGTTAAGTACGAGCCAGTTACACTAAAATCATAGATGGATAATACAAGTAGTACAGTAATTCAAAATCTAGCTCGCAAGCTAGGTATTCGTCCGAGTAATATTCTCGGACAGAATTTTTTAGTTGACCAGGATATTTTAAATGAGATTGTATTAATTGCTGATATAAAAAAAGGTGAACATATTTTAGAAATAGGTCCAGGTTTTGGAGTTTTGACGAGTGAACTAACTAAAAAGGGCGCAAATGTGTTAGCAGTAGAACAAGATAAAAAGTTAGCAGATAATTTATCCAAAACAGGAAAGGCAGGAAAGCTAACTGTGATACAAAAAGATATTTTAAAATATACAAATAAAGAGATTAGTAAGTATTTTTCTGGAGAGCCTTATCGCATTGTGGCAAATATTCCATATAATATTACTGGAAAGATTATCAAAAAATTTGTATCAGCCGAATTACCAAAACCAACAAGCGCTCTATTGTTAGTTCAAAAAGAAGTTGGCGAGCGTATATGTTCCGAACCAGGAAGTATGAACTTGCTCGCGTTATCTGTGCAAGCATATGCAGAGCCGAGAATTGCAATGGAGGTTCCGAGAATTGCTTTTTGGCCAGAGCCTAAAGTAGATTCAGCACTTCTAGAAATTAGTGATATTAACGAAAAACCAAAACATGGCATTCAAGACGAAAAGAGGTTTTGGCAACTAATTCATATTGGCTTTGCTTCTCCGCGTAAGCAGCTGCAGAACAATATTAGTAACGGACTTAAGATTGAATCAAGTGATTCTAAGAAAGCTATCCACAGTTTGGGATTGTCAGAGACAATACGAGCCCAAGAACTGGGAATTTCAGACTGGATTGGGCTTATTAGCGCACTAGGAGAGAATTGAGGTTTTGTGCTATAATAAATTTATTGAATTTTATTTTTTGGCATGAACAAAGTACTTAAATTAGGGTTTTTAGTTTTTTCACTGTTTGCAGTTATATTTGGTGTGATTCAGCTAAGCCAAAATTTAAAAATAACTGTTCCTTTGGATGATTCTGGACAAACTAACCAAGTTGCAGAGTTTGATGAAGCAAAATTACGCGTTCTTGATACTGATGAAGACGGCTTAACAGATTGGGAAGAGTTAAATGTTCATGGAACCAGCCCGTATTTAGCTGATTCTGACTCTGATGGTACAAGTGATAGGGAAGAGATTGCGCTTGCAACAGATCCAAACTGTCCACAAGGACGCGTATGTGGCAGTGAAATCATACAAGTATTAGAGGATTTACAAGAGCAAGGATATTCAGAACCAGTT
>CAZXOU010000004.1:3462-23829 GCA_964642355.1 uncultured Gammaproteobacteria bacterium | reverse complement strand
CTGCCAAAAAACTTTTCTGCCATTTTACGTAAAGCACCGCGATCTTCTTCTGGAACTTGTTCCATCATTGTTTCTGGTGTTAGTGCTTCCCCGCCTATTTCTTCTACCTCCTGTGTTTCCTGTGATTCATCTGCTCCTGTTTTTGGTGCTTTCCATTCTTTATTATCCTCTACTTTTGGTTGTTGTTCTGGCATAAAATCAAATTTAATGATATTGTAATATAGTTTTATAATATCATATGTCATTCTCTATAGGAATAGTAGGCCTGCCAAATGTAGGCAAATCAACTCTGTTTAACGCACTAACTAAAAAGGCAGTGCCTGCAGAAAATTTCCCTTTTAACACAATAGACCCCAATGTGGGTGTTGTTAGTGTACCAGATGAAAGGCTAGATAAACTTACTAAAATTTCCAAATCAGAAAAAACAATTCCAACTGTAATTGAGTTTGTAGATATTGCAGGACTTGTAAAAGGCGCGCATAAAGGAGAGGGCTTGGGCAATAAATTCCTTTCTCACATTCGTGAGGTTGATGCAATTGCGCATGTTGTGCGTGATTTTGAAAATGATGATGTCCAGCATGTAGAAAATAGGATAGACCCAGAAGATGACAAGCAAATTATTATGCTAGAGTTGATAATGGCTGATATGGACACAGTTGAAAAACGTCTTAAGAATGTGCAGGGAGAAGCAAAGAGCGGAGATAAAGAAGCTATTAAAGCTTTAGCCGCACTTGAGAAAATTAAAACCAAGCTTAATGACGAGCATCCTGCTATCGATGCTGAATTAACAGAAGAAGAACACCTAGCAATACGTGACTTAAGTTTAATAACTCAAAAACCTATTTTAACCGTAGTTAATGTTGCAGAAGAGGAAGCTAAGCGCGAACCATCGAGCGAGAATGAAATTATTATTTCCGCTAAAATAGAATCAGAGTTATCAGAACTTGACGAAAGCGACGCAAGTGCTATGTTGCAGGATCTTGGCCTAGATAAAACAGGCCTAGATAGGCTCATTACAGCATCATATAAACTGCTAAACTTGATTACATTTTTAACGAGTGGGCCAGAGGAAACACGTGCTTGGACCATAGAAAATGGAACCCGCGCCCCACAAGCTGCCGGAAAAATCCATGGAGATTTTGAAGCAGGATTTATTCGCGCAGAAGTAATAAGTTACGAGGACTTTATTGAATACAAAGGTGAACTTGGTGCAAAAGAAAAAGGCGTAATGCGCCTCGAGGGAAAGGATTATGTTATGCAAGATGGCGATGTATGTCACTTCTTACATAATGCTTGATTTGAGTGTATACTAGAAGTATATCGTGGAGGGCGAATACCCTCTTTTACAATCCACACAATATGGGAGGGAACAATGCGCAAAAGACCACCGTGTACGCAGCGGCAAAGTCCCACTTTTATCAGGAGGTGCTATATTACGCATATTAAGCCGAAAATTCTAGCCGCCCAGCGTACACATCAACCGCAACACCAAAGGAGGCAGGACATGAAAGCACACAACGCCATACCGCCCAACAACAAAAACACATGGTTTCGCTTGGCACCACTTCTACGGTAACAGAAAGGGGGTGATAACCTATCTCCAGGGAGAGGCTAATCCCCTCTGATACTTCCCTGGTGGAAGGAGGTGATGGAAATTGTGTGAAAACACCGAAAGAGGTATGAACAAGCGAGATCTTGAATAGCTGGCCAAAGAAATGAATGTTCCAATTGAATGGCTGGCAAGTATGCCAAAAAAGGATCTAGATGTAGCGGTACAGAATATGATCGCTACAACTCCGATCTGAACCAGTAAACCAAGTCGATGGTGCATGGTGTAAACCAACAAGCGCCATCGACTTTTTATTTTTTCTCTAAAATTAAAATCTCCCTAAACACATGCTGATCTTCTCTACCATATAACAGTGTGCCTCTTTGCGATAAAAGAAATATTTCTTGATATTGCGATGGATAAGGCTCAACAACATGAAAGCCTTGCTCATTTAATTTATCAAAAGCAGAAATAAATATATTTTGCTTTTTAAAATAAGGCCACACAACTACAGCGTGTGCTCCATCTTTTAATGTGTATCGCATCAAATCTAAAGCTTCTGTATAAAAATCAGATAAGCTTTTTTCTACGCTTATAATCTTTGATTCTGATTCATCGCCTTGCAAAGGAGGCCCAAGATCACATTCAGTAACAATTGCATCAATAGATTTTTCAGTTACTGTCTCATCTAACTTCCTAACATCCATTGTTTCTATTTTTGGCTCTGGAAGTTCTACTTTATTTTGCTCTATAAGCCATTCAATATTTTTATTAGTATCGCTAATAGCTTGTTCATCTATATCAGTTCCAATTACTTTATAACCGAGCAATAGTGCTTCCTGAAGAACAGTTCCAACTCCGCAAAAAGGATCAAGGATTAATTCACCTTGTTCTGCTCCAGTTAAGTTAACCATTGCTCGTGCAAGTTTTGGAGGTATCATTCCTCGTTTTGCATCTCTTCCTGGCCTGCCAAAATCCCTATCCCCATATTCCTCAAATGGCTGAACTGCTACGGTCTTTCCAATAATATATCCAGCATCAGTAGAAAATATACAAAGCTCAACACCTTTATCAAGCAGCTTATTCTTGGCAACATCTACACTAGATAAATTTCCGCTTTTTGATTCAACTAATCTAACAGAAGCGCCATGCTCCTTAAGAATTTTTTTTGTTTCAAGACCCAGAGCTTTTAATTTTCCTTGAGAAAGCTTTTGCCCGCCCAACTCATAATAACTAAAACCAAAATGGAACTTTTGGCCTTCTTTAATATTTTCCTGCAAAATTGATGCTAAATTTTCAGCGCTTATATCACGAGTCTCTGTAATAATTTCTCCAGATTTTGGAATACCTCCAAGTGTACTTGGAGCAATTGACCCAATTTCCTCATTATCAACAATAACGGCAGATGTGCCGCTAATTATCACTAATTCGTCTTTTCTTCCAATAAAATGATAAAGTTCAGCAAAAGAAATGCTTGGATTTGTGCCTAAAATTACAAATGATTTGTTCATATACGTATACTTGCACATATTTAAACTTTATGGTAGTGTGGACTTGTTAAGCAATACTCTCTTTCCCGAATTATAGTTATATATGGTTTGGGCCCAATAATCCTAAAAAGAGAGACAAGGGATTTTTTTTATTAAAGAATATTATGACAAAATATGAACTCTGTGTTCTCTTAAGTGGAGCACAAACAGAACAAGAAAATGATGAGCACGCAAAAGCAATTGATGAGCTTCTTAAAGTAGCTGAGGCTGATGTTAAGCATACGCACAGCTTAGGGCGCAAAAAACTAGCATATACAATCAAAGGCTTAACTCATGTAGAGTACAGATGCTGGCTTTTTACAGCAGAGGCAGAAGCAGTTGAAACTCTTAACGAAAAACTTCGATTGTCACAATTTGTTGTTCGTCACTTAATCGAAAAATTAGAAAGAGTTTCCATTGATGAACACTTCCAACATTTGCAAGATATTAAAGCTGGAAAATCTGCTCCAGACGAAGAGGAAGAAGTAAAAGAAGAAGAGAAAAAAGAATCTACACCTGCAGAGGTCGTGGTGGAAAAGAAGCCAGAAATAATTTCAGATAAAAAATCCGCCCAAGGCGGATCCGCCTCGGGCGGAGACGAAAAAAAAGTAAGTTTAGAGGACTTAGATGAAAAGCTTGATGAATTACTTGAGAGTGATAAGATATAACAGCAAGATTAAACATTAATATAAATATATGGATCTCAACAAAGTAATGCTCATCGGCAACATCACTCAAGACCCAGAAGTTCGCACAACACCAAGCGGAATTTCTGTAACAAGCTTTGGCTTAGCAACTAACCTTATTTGGAACGATCAGCAAGGCCAAAAGCAGGAAAAAGTAGAATTCCACAATATTGTGGCTTGGCGCAGATTAGCGGAAATCATGGGACAGTATCTGCACAAAGGTTCTAAAATATATATTGAGGGTAGATTGCAGACCAGCTCTTGGGATGACCAATCAGGAAACAAAAAATACAGAACAGAAGTTATTGCAGATAACATGATAATGCTTGATAGAAAAGGAGATTCACAGGGTGGAGGTAATCCCGGCCCAGCAAGCGAGCCTTCATATAACTCTCCTGAAGCGCAAGCACCACAGCAACCACCACAAAATAACCCACAATCAACAGAAGAAGAAATTAAAGTAGAAGATATACCATTTTAAACAATTATGATTCACCAGAACAACAACACAGCAAAGGAAAAAGGCTGCTATATTTGCAAGAACACTGTAAAAGATATTGATTACAAAGATGTATACCTCTTAAAGCGTTTTACTAGCGCCTATGGAAAAATCATGCCAAAGAAAAGAAGTGGCGCGTGCTCTAAGCATCAACGCATTGTTGCTAACGCAATAAAAAACTCACGAATAATGGGTTTTATGCCATTTGTTGTTGAATAGGTATTAACATATTGAATTTAAAAAAGAGCGGTTTTGCCGCTCTTTTTTATTATATTCGGTCTAAAAACTATACCAATGACGATTTGCCCAGTTGCAATTTCAAGTTAAGAGCTTGAATAATCTTCAAAACTAAATCAATCCCAACATTAACCTCCCCATTTTCTATCTTAGAAATAACTTTCTGAGTTGTTTTGGCATTCTTTGCCAGAGCCTGCTGGCTCAAGCCTTTCTTTGTCCTTGCTTGATAAATTTCTGTTGCAAGTACAATACGAGCTCGGGCTTCTTTAGCGTATTCCTCGTAGCGAGGGTGTTTTTTGGATTCTGCGATTGCATCTATAGTGTTTGTTCTAATACGCTTCATAGTATTGATTCTTAATAAAATCTTTATAATTATTGTGTGCTTGCTCTAGGGCTATATGCATCTCTTTTTCGACTTTCCTCTTTTTACTCTTTTCATAATAATCTGGTTTCTCGAAAGAATGGAGCAATACAAGTATTTTTTGATGATAGCAGAAATACATAATTCTAATTAGGTTGCTACTATCCTTAATTCTCATTTCATGGAAAGGATATCCTCGCAAAGGCTGTGAATTTGGCGGGATTGGCCTGCCTTTATGCTCTGCGACAAAATGAATGGTTTGATCTATAAAAATAGCTACTTTTGCTTTTTTCTCCTTCTGATGCAAAGTCTGTCCAGAAGAAACAGCATATTTTTCTAAAAATGTTTTAACTGGGCTTATTTTCAAATCGATATTATAATAATAGACAATTTTCATATCCTCCTAATTACATTATATCCTATTGGGTATAAATGTCAATAGCAATTTTAATCCTTCCATTTCTCTGCCGGTATAGAACTTTCCCAGGCAAGCTCAGCAATAGAACGATATGTCTGTGCCAATGTAGGAGATTCAATAATAATTGCAAACAAAGGATCAAGAGATGTAATCATAATTTTGTCATCAGCAATAGCACTATCAGCTAAAAAATTTTTTCCTTTTGGAACAATTCTCACTTCTCTATGTTTAGATTGTGATTTTGCCCATTTGATATCTTCTTCTTCATTATCAACCAACTCTAAAATATTTTCTGGATGCTTTTTCTTTTTAGGCCAGTAAACATTATCCCACTTATCTAGCAAGTCAGGCCAAATTTCAGTTATATTTTTTATTGATGATCCATAAAAGTATACTTTCTCTGCTGGAAAAATCTCATTTAGATAAAGATTGTAGATGACATCTTTGTCATCATAATATCTGATGCTTGGTTTACTTCCACGATTATATGATGCTTTTAAAATAGGGAGTAACTCATGAAAATCAGATAAAGAATGCTTAACATTTTGCTCTAATGATTCTGGATTTTCTGCAGCATAAACAATACGAGATTTTTCTGGAATCTCGGAAACTAAGCCTTTTTGCTTAAGAGAATCTAGCACCAAATAAGCCGTAGGTCGCTTAATTTCGGCCTTTTTTGCTATTTGCACAACAGTGGCTTTTCCCAATTCTAATAAGGCTAAATAGGTTAATGCCTCTTTTTCGTTTAAACCTAGGTTTTGCAGTACTTTTTGCTCAATCATACATATATATCATAGCACACTGACAGGATTTGTCAATATTTCTGACAACATATACCCCTTTTTTTACTTATATTACAGCAAAAAAGCAATTCACTCGTCAGTATTATTGACATTTATAGATATAGCTGTTATAATGGCATATCAAAATAAAAAAGCAATAAAACCAACACTGTACCATTCATACAATCCCCCCAAAGCTCGGCTCCGTAGCGTAATACGGGCAGGAGACTAAGATGAAGACTCTCATTGCGAGACAATAATACGTGTTACATATGTAACACGTATTATTGTCTCGCTGTTCTACTCTGTCATGGCTATAATGGCAGCGGTACTGGGATTAACTTGTTTTTGGTTCCCACCCATTTTCCTCACATTGGTATTTGTTGTAAATAATTTTTTCGAAGACATCACTAATCTTTGGAAAAAAGAAAAAGTGGAAGATATAAAAACAATAGGGGATATGCCCTTTGATATTTTTTTAAAATTTTTTCTAGTAATTATTGCACCAACCTTGTGGATCACTTATAACATTCTCTGTTTCGTTATTATGGTGATTCCGTTAGGAGTTATGGTAACTGTAGCAAAATGTTTTATTGCCATAATGTTAATAATGCTTGTACCAACACTACTAGGCATAATCCTAGATTACTGCACTGAAATGCAAAAAAATAAAAAACTAATCACTTTCTTAAAATTTTTGCTTGATGAAGGATGATTAGTAAATCTACCTCTCCAAACGCGACCCGACGTAATCGGGCAGAAAGATATCGTGAAACGTATAATGTTTATCCTCGTACTTCTGACTTTGGTAGTAAGCGCTGGTGCTCAGACGCTAGCGCTTGGAGATATCATGAACCGCGACCAGAGCATCGTGCTCGCTGGTGCGAATACCGATGCAGGGATTACTCTGTTTGAGCACGGGTTCAGCAGGATAGACGGAGCACTAATCGGCCTAAAATCGCTCCAAGAAGATGACCCATGGTGGGCAGTTGGCGCCGGGCTTGGTTTGCAGCCTGTCCGTCCGCAGATAGTGAGCATTGCCTGGTACCCAACTCTGTTTCATTTTAGAGGAGAAGGGTGGAATAGTAATTCCCTATCCCTTCTCACAGTGGCAAGCCGGATGCTTGTTACGAAAGGGAATGCGTTTCTAATCGCATACACAGGTGTGAATCCCGGGTACAGCATCACAAACCGAAAATGGTCGCTTGATGCACTTCCTATAGGATTCATGGTCGGCTCATGGAAGAGGTTAAACCTTTTCGGTGAGTATGATCTCAAAACCGAGAAGGTGGCCGTCGGCATCATGTGGGCCATCAACGATGGAATCATACGATAATAGTTCACCCTTTAACCAAAAGAGCGTCAGCTGATTCAGCTAGACGCTCTTTTTTCTTTTATTTATACGGCTATTACTGGTCGTAGCCGTATAATTACATTTCTTTTTCCTTCAAAAACGCTTCCCAAACCTGCTTGCGAATTTTATCAAACAATTTTCCATGCTCGCGTAAATATGCTTTTGCTTTTTCTCGGCCTAGGCCTAATTTTTCTTCTTCGTAAGAATATGAGTGCCCACTCTTCTTAATAATTTCCCTCTCAACTGCTTGATCAATCAAATCCCCTTCCTTGGAGATTCCCTCATTATACATAATATCAAATTCGGTAGTTTGGAAAGGAGCTGCAACTTTGTTCTTGGCAATTTTTGCTTTTACTCTGTTTCCAATAATCTTTTCTGCTTGTTTAATCATAGCAGCTCTTCGAACTTCTATCCGTACAGAAGAATAGAACTTTAGAGCATTGCCTCCGGGAGTTGTTTCTGGATTGCCGAACATAACCCCTATTTTCATACGAATCTGGTTGATGAATATAACTGCAGTATTGGACTTTGAGACAATTGATGTGAGCTTACGAAGTGCCTGACTCATCAAGCGCGCCTGCAATCCAATATGATGATCTCCCATCTCTCCTTCTATTTCCGCTTTTGGAGTTAAGGCTGCAACACTATCTACAACAACAACATCAATTGCGTTAGAACGCACCAAAGTTTCTACAATGTCGAGAGCCTGCTCCCCTGAATCTGGCTGTGAGATGAGGAGCTCATCTACTTTTACACCAATTTTGCGCGCGTAATCTGGGTCAAGAGCATGCTCTGCATCCACAAAAGCAGCAACACCTCCAAGCTTTTGCACTTCTGCCACAATATGCTGCGCAAGAGTAGTTTTTCCGCTTGCTTCTGGTCCGTAAATTTCTATAACACGCCCTCTTGGCACTCCTCCTACTCCAAGTGCCATATCCAAGGAAAGGCAACCAGTAGAAACAGCATCAACATCCATATGCTGGGCCTCGCCAAACCGCATAATAATCCCCTCTCCAAATCTATCTTTTATTTGTTTTACAGCCTCTTCAATAACAAGGTCTTTTCCCTCTTGTGCTTCCCTCTCGGGTCCGCCTTGGGCGGAATCTTTTTTTACCATAGTTAAATATTATACTAAATTTTAGTTATTATTCAAAACTAGATTTCCCTCTTCTGGTGCGCGTACCACAACCACGCGATATTGTGTTGATTCTTTACCTAATTTACCAAGCGCTGTAATGCGCAATAAGTGCAATCCACGGGCAAAACTAAATGATTCAGAAAAAGTTCCTTCACCACTTAAAACCATGGGTTCGCCATTTAATAATACAGTGTTGGCACCATGTGACTCGCCCTCTACTGTAATTCTAGGATCAGTAGTTTCGTAATATGACACAGGTGTGGCTATAACCAATTCAGGAGGTGCAAGTAATTGCACTCCAATTACCAGCATATAGACCAACATACTAGCAGCCCCAACTAATAACATGCCTTTACCAAGTCGTTTTACTCTAAAAATAGAATTTGGTTTTGCCGCCAATATATCAAGGGCGCCCTTTGTATTATTATTCTGCGTATTTTGCTCTATGTGGTACTGTTTTGCTGCCTTTTTTGGATCCATCTGTAAAAAATGAGCATATTTTTTTATAAACTGAACAGCATAAATTTCACCCGGAAGATCCAAATAACTACCAATTTCAATTGCGTTTAAATAACTTTCTTTTATTGCTAATCGAGATGCAATAGAAGATAGAGATAAATTAGACCCAAGACGAGCCTTGCGCAATTGCTCTCCAATAGTCTGCGTAGATAAAATTGGTTTTGTTATAAAAGAATTCATTCTATTTCTCCTCTTCATCTACAAACTCTTCCTCTGGTTCAACTAGATCTTCTTCTGTTGCTTCCTCTTCGCCTTGGGCAAGTAACTCTCTAGGCTTAGCACCGTCTGCAGGGCCTATAATACCCTCTCCCTCTAAAAGATCCAGCAATCTTGCCGCGCGCGCATACCCAATCCTAAGTCTGCGTTGCAGTAAAGATGCAGATGCTTTTCCAGCGCGCATAATTTCCTCTTTTGCATCATTGTATAAATCATCATCCCCCCCAGCACTTGACCCACCGCCAAGTATAGTTACTCCTCCTTGCTGTTCCACTACTTCATCGTGATACTCTGCATCTCCCTGATCTTTTAAGAAATTCACAACTCTTTCAATTTCTTCGTCATCCAAAAATGCACCTTGCAAACGTTTTGGCTTATTAGCATCAGAAGCCGCATATAACATATCACCTCTGCCAAGTAATTTTTCTGCTCCTGCTGAATCTAAAATAGTACGAGAATCTATTTGCGAAGGAACTGCAAACGCAATTCTAGAAGGAATATTGGCTTTAATAAGGCCAGTTAAAACATTCACAGAAGGCCTTTGTGTTGCAAGAACAAGATGTATGCCAACTGCCCTAGCCATTTGAGCCAGCCTTACAATAGCTGCCTCTACCTCGTTTGCAGCAACTGCCATTAAATCTGCCAACTCATCTATTACAAACACAATATGAGGCAAAGTTTCTTTTTTGTTTGCGTTATTATATGCCTCTATATTACGTTTTCCTCTATGTGAAAGCAGTTGATACCTGCGTTCCATTTCCGAAACCACCCACTTAAGAGCATTAATAGTTTTCTTGCTATCTGTTATAACCGGAGTTAGAAGATATGGTATATCGTTATATAAAGTGAGTTCAACTTTTTTTGGATCAACTAACACAAGCTTTAAATCTTCTGGAGAATTTTGATACAAAAGGCTTACTATGATTGTATTAATAGCCACACTCTTACCAGAACCTGTTGAACCAGCAATAAGCAAATGAGGCATTTTAGACAAATCAGAAATCCATGATTTACCAGACACATCTTTGCCTAGGGATATAGATAGATTTGAACTTCGCTTTTTAAAACTACTAGAAAGCATTATATCCTTAAGCTTTACAGTGGCAGTTGCTTGATTAGGAATCTCTATGCCAACTAAAGATTTTCCTGGAATTGGAGCCTCCATACGCAGAGGATGCGCCGCCAAAGACAAGGAAAGTTCGTTTGCGAGGCCAGTGATTCGAGATAACTTTACTCCAACAGGAGGCCTAAATGTATACTGTGTTACAGTTGGGCCAATATGAACCTCGTCCATTTCAATACCTATGCCAAATGTTGCATATGTTTTTTCTATTTTCTCTTTTACGCTATCAACATCTAAGGCACTTGGTTTTTCTGTACTGCTCTCTAAAAGATCCATAGGAATCTTTACGCGCTTACGTGTTTTTTTAGTTACAACAGGCTCGTGACTTTCTGTGTCTTTGTTTGATTCAGTATCCACTTCTTCTTCGTTTTCTTGAACATCTTCTGTTTCTGGCGAATCCTCTTCTATTTCTTCTTCGTCTTGAGATTCCTCTGCTCCCTCATTATATTCCTGACGATATCGCCACACTGAATATTTTTCTCTTAAGCGAGAAAATATGCCAGTTCCGCCTTCCTCTTCTTCTTCCTCATGAGATTGATCATATACACTTTCTTCCTCTTCTTCATCTTTATTTCCAAATAAAATACTACTTAAGCTTAATAAAGTACCAACAATCAACATTCCTCCAAGGAAAACCCAGCTTCCCCAATATCCTGCAAACTGTGCAAATGGATACAATACCCCAAATCCCAAATATCCTCCTCCATTTCCATCTGTTACCGCACCTATAGGATCACTAAAATCTGGCACTTGATGCATTATTCCTAAAATAGAAAGAAACAAAAGAATGATCCCAATAAATTGCCACATATTCAAACTATATCGAACGCCTTTTAGGAGCAACAACGAAACAGCCACCAACATCGCTGGAAACACATATGCCCCCCATCCAAATGCTAACTTTAGGGCGTCCCTGCCATGCTCACCAAAAGGCCCAGCCAAACTAAAAAAAGATAAAACAGAAAGTAAGGCAATAACTAATAGGATAGTTATCACAATAGCTGTCTTTATCTCCGGAGAAATAGCTGATTCATCTTGTTCGTACTTCTTTGACTTCTGTTTTCTTCTTTTTCTTTGATATTCACGCTGGTATTCCCTTTGTTTTGATTTACTAGAAAATGGCATATATATGTTAGATTATTATATCAAAAATAGCTTACGTACGCTATTGAATAATAAAATAGACATGCATACTTTGAAATGGTATTTTACTATACATACCAATTTCGACATAGTGATAAAATATGACTTATTTGAAAGAAAAAAAAGGTCGTTTCATAGTAGGGCTAGTTTTTGTATTACTTGTCTATGTACTCCTTTCAATGCAGCATATCAAAGCGCCGTTCAATCATGTAACCGGAGAAACTAATGGAGAGTACGGACTATCTGCCTATAATTTAGCTGAACATGGATTTTTGGATTTGAAATTCGGACTATATACAAAAGGAATTTTAGAAAATCCCGAGGATGCTTCTGGGAATTACTACGCGCATCATCCAGCTCTATTTGTATATCCAGTCACAGTTCTATATAAACTCTTCGGTGTAAATGAACTAACGACCAGAATGTGGCCGTTCTTGTTCACCGCTCTTGGAATTATCTTTTTTGCATTTACACTACGTATTATATTTAAAAACGACTTTATTGCTCTTCTCGCAGTGCTGATATATTCTATACTGCCTGGTGTTATTTTTTATGGAAAAAATTTAGAAATGGCCGTATTTAGTGTTCCGTCAGCCTTAATAAGCTTCTATTTTTTTGTCATATATATCCAAACCAACACCAAGCGTCACTTCATCTACCTTCTTTCATCAATCGCAATTGGCGGATTGTTAGGATGGTTATATTATGCAATGCCTGCTGGCATGTGGCTTGTTTCGTGGTTTATGGCGCCTAAGACGCGAAATAAATTGCTTATTGGAATTCCTATTATGCTTGCGATTTCTGCAATATTAACATTCATACATTTCTCAATATTAAACGGCTCTGTATTTTTAGACCTTCTTGAGACATTTAATACTAGAACAGGTGCTATTCCTATAGATATATGGACTTTGAGAATTGCGTCCAACATAAATCTGAATGCGACATATGTGTTTGCTATAGCAGCTTTTTTTGGATTTGGGACTCTTATGTACTACAGCGTGTTAAAAAGAAAAAAACAAAATATACTATTGGCTCCCGTATTTATAATGCCAGTTCTTATTTTTTTGATTTTTACACAATGGTCAACACACCCTTATGGAGTAATATATATACTACCTGCAATAGCAGTGGGTTCAGCAATTCTTTTACTCTCTGTTATTGACGAACTTATACTGAATCATCGAACAATTGGCGCAATAATTGGAATAGCTGTGGCTGTAATTTTTTTCAGTATAGGATTTAGAGCATCTCAAAATAATATTTCGTACATGCACAAAGATTTGGAAATTTTAGGAAAACAAGATATTTATGCTCTCAAAAAAATTGCAACAGAAAACAACAGCAAAAAAATTTGCATTGGTCAAAATGGTATTGGTATTAACCTTGCGCCGCTTGTAGAATGGTATCTTAGAAAGCCAACACTTCGTTCGCCTGAATGTCTAAAGCAAAACCTAGATTATGTAATAATATTTACTGAGGAGCTAGCAGAAAAATTTTATCTGCCCCCAGATATTCACACTCAAGAACGAGGCTTGTTTTTGGACCATGGTTTAACCCGAGAACAATGCTATACGTTCATGTGCATACTTACACATCCCGACGAAACCGATATGTAATCAAAATCCATATTGCGCGCAATCCATCTATTGCGCGTATTTTTTTTCCATGCGCGTTATCACGAGGCTGATATTGAATAGGGACCTCAATAATCTTTTCCTTTCGCTTTCCTAGTTTAGCAGTCACCTCAGCACAAAAATCAAATTGTTCGCTCTTCAAGTTTAATTTTGCGAGTGTTGCCCGCCTAAACACTTTGTAACATGTTGCCTCATCTGTAATGTTGGTGTTATATAGCACATTTGCAAGCCATGATAAAAACATACCTCCCCATTTGTACACTCTTTTACCAGATGGATTATTTACGAGATTCCTGGAACCATATACAACGTTTGTTTCTCCGGTGATAATAGGTGTAATGAGCGCAGAATAGTCGCGTGGATTATATTCTAAATCGGCATCTTGAATAATAACAATATCTCCTGATGCGTAGGAAAGTCCAGTTCTAATAGCCTTACACTTACCAAAATTGCCATCGTGGGCAACAATGGTAATATTATAATTTCTCGTTATTTGTTGGAGGATTTGACCAGTTTTATCTGTTGAGCCATCGTCTACAACTATAACCTCTTTTGAAACCGACACGTTACAAACTCGCTTTATAACTTCTGCAATAGTATGTTCTTCGTTGTATGCGGGCACAATAACAGAAAGTACAATTTGTGGACTTTCTCCGTAATAATCATAGGGCATAATCAAAGATTATCACCTAATGTTTCCATGTGCAAGACTACATCACGCGACTAAAGGCTACTTGGCTTAATTTCGAACTGCGTAGTTGAAAACGTAGATACATCTATATTAGTAGCGCTAAGAGAACCATCATTATCATCTAATACACCATCTATGTCATCTGCAGTACTATGAGTATCCAAAGTAGGTCCTGTTGAAACTCCCCACCAGTTGCCTGTCGCAACAACGGGCGTTCCATCTGTATCAGAAACTTGAAGACCAGCGTTATCACCGCCAGTAACACGGTTATTGCCGAAAAAGTTATTGCCGCTTAGAGTAATGTTCGCCTCATCTGCACTTGTGTCGATTGCAATACCGCGCTGGTTGTTGGTAAACGTGGTGCCTGTGATATTGATATTAGCAAGAGAAGAAACGCCAATTCCATCAATACCTGCAGGTATTGGCAATGCACCGCCTCCGCGAATAATGGAATCAGTAAGCGTGAACGAAGTTGCGTCAGTTGCGACTGACATAATATTATTATTACTATACTCCAATATTGAATTAGCTATATTGGCTGTTATGCCAGAGGTAATCGCAATCATACTGGCAGAATTTCCACCATAACGAATAATAGCATTATCAAAATCAAAGCTCGCTGTTGCTGCCCCAGTTCCAAGGACCCCCCAATCTCCAGCTGCGGGTGATCCGCTGCTGGCTGCTGCGACTCCGCCATATGAGTCATCGTTAACAGATGTAAAGACAGCTGCGTTAATTGCATCATCAGCATCTCCCATGACTATATTGCCATTAACCGTAATAGTCCGGTTACCGCTCACTTTAACCACAGTTCCAGGCTCAATTGTCAAAGTATTTCCATTAGCAATTGCAAAGCTAGCCGTTAAGAGATATGGGCTAGACGAACTAGCAAGCAATCCTCCAGTACCCGAAGGGTATCCAGCAATCGTTGTGTAGCTTCCTCCGCCAGCTTGCAAGGTGGTTATATTTGGTGAGGTTGATGTTAGAGAATCCTCTACACCATTATTTGTCTTTACTGCAAAATAGTATTCAGTATTAGCAGTTAAGCCGTTTGCTGTAAGTGTTTGTATTGTACCTTGTGTTACAGAAGGGGTTAGCTCGCCAGTTAACTCTGTGGCTGATGCGAAATTAGCATCTGTAATTGCAGATGTTGAATACCTTGCATCATAAGTTGCAGGAGTTGTTGTAGAAAGGTTGCCTATTTTAGGCGCTGTCCAATACATCTTAACTGATGTTGAGGTGGTGTAAATATACTGGAAAGTTAAATCAGTAATAGTTCTTGGAATTGTTGTGTTTACACTGTTAAGTGATCCTGGAGTAGCTTTAAGCGCGGTTGAACCAGAATCTGAACCATTAACAAGTGATTCATCGTTATCTGCCCAATTACTAGATTCTGTACCGCTTGTTGTAGGATCCTTGCGCTCCATTGTTACCTTTGTTCCACTATTACCAGCAAACCACGCAACTGTTGTTGACCCAACCCTATCAATTAAAGTACTTGAACTGTCTCTTAAAGAAAGAAGCTCGCCTCCATCTCCTAAAGCTCCAGAATAAATTAAATCTTCTGTAACATCAGATATTGTGGTTGATGCTGTACGTTCCAAAACATAATAACTTTTGGCTGCAATTGATCCACTTAATGTTATGTTTGGTGTTCCATCATTCGCAGATAATGTCCAATTAGTTAATGTGATTGCAGTAGAGCTTGCATTATATAGTTCAATCCATTCATCACTAGAATCTGCAGCTGTTCCCATCCATGCAATTTCGTTTATAACAACATCAAAGGTTGGTATAATAGTTAATTCCAAAGTAAATGCAACTGAGCTAGATGAGTCCCCATCAGCTTCTGTAGATTGCAAACTAAAAGTATTTGTATCCTCTGCTAAAGTAAACTGCTGGCTCCATGTGCCCCCAACTCCGACTGTGGTTGTTGCGGTTGTGCTTGTTTCGTCTAAAGATATAACCAAAGTATCATTTGCATCTCCAGTTCCAGACAGTGTAACTTGCACATCAGTAACACCACTGTCTTCATCAGCAGACTGAAAAATAGTATCCCCACTTGTATGAGAAGTAACAACTGGATCCGTTGGAACAGAAAGATTCATATAAGTGCTTGTATCTGCGGTATCTGGATAATCTTCCCAATTTCCTTGTGAATCTTTTCCGCGAGTACGAAATCCATAAATTGATTCATCTACAGCAGTTGTAAATGATGATGTGAGAAGAACAGTTTCTGTTAGCCAAGCAGTCCAATCACCGCTATCTACTTGATACTGCACATCATAAAACATATCACTATTACGATTGTCCTGTCCGGTCCAAGCAACATCAAAATTTGCTGTAGTAGTTGTGGCAGCAAGTGCTGTTACTTCTGAAGTAGGAGCAATTCTGTCTGATGCTAAAACAGGGAAAGGAAGCGAACTTGGTTGATTTTGTGCTGGGGATTCTTCTGCTTCTACTACTTCGCCTTCTATTATTTCTTCTTGCACTGCTTCATCTTCAGGAACAATTTCTGGCTCTTGAACTTCATCTACGATTTCGGCAGGGGGTTCAATAAATTCAATGTCTCCTCCTACTTCTTCTGCTGGATTCTGAACAGGTTCTGGCTCTTGTACCAGCATTCGCCATCTAACAAGATTACTAGAATCTCCCAACCAATTAAATGCGCCTTCTGCAAAAACTACTGGGCGTATTACAAGCTCATATTCCCCAGGAGTATTTGGCGCACTAATTAAAAAATTAAACTGATAATCATCCCCCGGAATAACTGTGCTAGAATTTACCACTGGTCTTTTGCTTGTTATCCATTGCGTATGTTCCAGCTGACTCAATTCTGATGTTGTAAATAAATTTAATGATATGGCTTGATTCTCCCAGCTCACCTCACCAGTATTAGAATATGTTACAGACACTGTGTGATCAATTCCAGGGTTTGAATTTATTATTGCTGGTGACTGGCTTACGAGCAAGGTATTGTAAGCAGACAAAGGAACAACAAATGGTTCTCTGTCCGCCGATGAGGTGGATGGCGGCGACTCATCTATAGGCGGAATATCCAATGACTCACCAAGCACTTGGCCGGTTGATAAGCCGTTTGTAGTGCCAAGTATTGCCTTGGCTAATTTAGAGCTGGTTTTTTCCACCCAATTAGTTACTGATTTAACTGAATTTCGGGCCCAATCTATGGCTCGAGCGTAAAAAGGTTTTTTAACCACACCAACATCATCCGCACTTTGCGCAAATGCTCCAGAAAATGACCACAACAAAGCAAAACAAATCATTATAGCTGATAAGCCTTTTACAAACACTATTAACTGTTCTTGCCCAACAAAAAAGCCACCCCTTTTGACCACTGTGCTCTTTTTTGCACTGCGAGCAAGCCTATTTTGGGCCTTGATTTTGTACTTTTTCTTTGCAGCCATATCTATCTTATCTACCACCAGAGTACCAGAAATATGGCATATTATCAACTTGAAAAATGTGTGAATATATCATAATATTGTTGTAGTTTTTTGAATTCGTAGTATCTATTTCTCTTTTTACTCCACTCACATACCTCAAGGAGGTAGAGATGAATGACTCAATTAAGCGCCGAAATCGGCGAACACGAATTGCACTCTGGATCCCCCCGGGACCCAAGCGTGAAAAGCCCTCAGAACCGTGGGCAGATATCCGTAGCATGCTTTATCACGTCGGCCCAAAAAATGGCAGAGCCGATGTCGTAAGGCGAAGGCACTCCACCCTCGATGGTGTAAGGTGCATAGACTGCGGACACGCCCTCGACGACTGGGATGCGCCCGCAATTTGCGGTACATGCCACACCATATACGACTGAGTCGAGGAGGGTGTAGGGCATGAGCACCAAGGACTGGGATAAAAAAACCGCTGACAGCAACATCGTCAGCGGTTTTCATTTACTTAAAATTTTACATCTTCTCTGGAGCTTTGATTCCAAGAAGCTCTAACCCATTCCTCAAAACAATTTGAACTGATTTGATGAGCAACAAACGAGAATGTTTGAGCTCTTCTGTTTCAGCTTTTAGAACACTATGCGCATGATAAAATGTGTTAAAGTTGTGCGACAACTCCAATAGATAATTACAAACTGAACTTGGGTTGTAATTCTGTGCTGCCTCGCGAATCACATCTGGATAATTCTGCAATTTGATGATTACTTCTTTTTCCTCTGGCTTATCTAGTAAACTAAAATCAATTTCCTTTGGAGCTAAGGCAGTTTCTTCCGCTAGAATACTGGAGATTCTTGCATGGCTATATTGCACATACGGACCAGTTGATCCTTCAAAGCTAATTGCCTCTTTTGGATTAAAATGAATTGATTGCGTAGGAGTAACACGCAACAAAAAGAATTTCAAAGCTCCCATGCCAATTAGTTCTGCGCGTTCCTCTAATTCTGAATCAGTAATATCTTCTTTTCTCTTTTTTATTTCGCCTTTAGCAAGCTCTTTTACTTCTTCTATAATATTATCTGCGTCAACTACTTTTCCTTCGCGGGATTTCATTTTGCCCTCTGGTAAGAATACTAATCCATAGGAAAGATGGTGAAGATTATCTGCCCAATCATATCCTAGTTTTTTCATGATATTAAACAACACCTTAAAATGATATTCTTGCTCATGACCAACCACATAAACAAACTCATCTGCCTTGAATTTTTTCTGCCTCTCTACTGCTAATCCTAAATCTTGAGTCACATATACGCTTGTACCATCACTCCTACGAACAATTTTTTTGTCTAAACCCACACCTTCTAAGTCAACCCATACTGAACCATCCTCCTCTTTATAAAACACGCCCTTTTTGCTTCCTTCATCAACTATTTTACTGCCCAACTTATAGGTATCGCTCTCAAAGTACTCTTTATCAAATTCAGCTCCAAGTTTTTTGTAGGTTTCCTTGAACCCATCCAGAACCCAAGCATTCATTTGCTTCCAAAGTTTTGTGATTTCTTTATCACCTGCTTCTAATTTTCGTAAAGCTTCTTGCGCCTCATCCATCATCGTATCTTCATCAAACTGAATGTAGAACTTACCTACAAAATGATCTCCCTTAACGCCAGCACTGTCTGGAGTTTCGCCTTTACCTAATTTTTGATATGCAACTAAAGATTTCATAATGTGAATACCTCTATCATTCACAATATCTACTTTTTTAACATTTGCCCCAACTGATTCCAATAGACCAGCCATTGCAATTCCCAAAAAACTATTCCTACAATGCCCTAAATGCAAAGGTTTATTTGTATTTGGTGATAAATATTCTAGTAATATCTTTTGCTTTTCTGCTTTTGTGTTGCCATACTTTTTATCCTTCTTCACAACTTCGCTCAAAACCTCTTTTGATAATTTAGTAGCATCAATAGTAATGTTTAAATATCCAGCAACTGCTTCTGTTTTAGTAATTAAGTTACTTTTTATGCTATCTGCCAACTTTTGAGCAATATCTTGAGGTGATTGTTTTAATTCTTTTGCAAATGAATGGCAAGCCAATGCAAAATCACCAAACCGTGGATCTGGATTGGTTATAGCTAACTGACTAGCCTCAAAATCAAAAGCAGATTTAAGCGCATCTTGTATGGATTGTTCTAATTTCTCTCTAATCATAAGCCAAGATTATCACAAAATAGTCTATATTACTAGGTGTATGCTATAATTAGGCCATGAATTACGCTAGACTTACAATAGCAATCTTTGTTCTAATACTCTTACCTGCCACAGCACGTGGGCAGTCAGAAGTTTTATTGTCTGAACGTATTTCTAAGACAGAACTTGCATCTGGCTACTCTATTAGCTCTTCCAATGGTGACATAAATATTGAAATCAAGCCCAACGCACTAAACAGAAGCGCGTTTATAGAACTTTTAAAACCAGAATTTTATCCAATAACACCCTTAGACAAATCAACCATATCCAATATTTATCATTACTCTATTCTGCCTGCCACAGACAACAAGCTATCTGGCACAATCTCAATCACACTCAAATATCCCGACACAGAAACACGATATAGAGAAATTTATATATACAATCAAACACTTAAACAATGGGATAATGTTCCAGGCTCAATTAACTTAGAACAAAATACTTTAGCAATAGAAACAAATCTTGCAAGCGGATTTATAGCTGCGTTCGCAGACCATCTAGAGCGAAATGAATACTTAAAAGATGATATCACCGCCCCCAGCATACTAGTTGTGGATAACGAGACTGGCGAAATTTTAGTTGAACGAAATAGTAATGTTAAGCGCTCTGTTGCAAGCCTGACAAAACTCATGACTGCCTCAACATTTTTAGAAAATAATCCTGGCTGGGATTCTAAAGTTGTAATGCAAGCAAGTGATGACACTATTCCCGCAAAAATTTATGTAAAACCTGGAGATACATTTAAAGCGCGAGATATATTTTATGCAACACTTTTACGAAGTGCTAATAATGCCGCAAAAGCTCTTGCCCGATCTACTGGCT
>CAZXOU010000004.1:0-3452 GCA_964642355.1 uncultured Gammaproteobacteria bacterium | reverse complement strand
AGAAAACTTTGTTGCTAATATGAACCAAAAAGCAGCTAGATTGCATATGGAAAATACTGAATTTGTAGAGCCAACTGGACTTGCAGACGAAAATATTTCTACTGCAGAGGATATGTACAAACTAGCTAGACATGTGTTTGCTGATTTAACATTTTTGCAGGCCACAACTCCAAAATCATTTACAATAGCATCTGTAAATAACGGAAAAAGACATATAATGCGAAACACAAATAAAGCAATTGATGTGCCTTTTGTAGTTATTGGATCAAAAACAGGATACACGCACGAGGCTGGCAGATGCTTAATTATGAAAGCTCGCAACAAGGACGGACGCGAAGTAATTGCAGTAACCTTAGGAGGAGAGGTGCCTGGCGAACAATGGGATGATATGCGAGAACTATTAGGAGCAGCATTAGGATCCTAATATGAAATATACATTTGCAATATTAATTATATTTATTGCGACAGCAGCATCTGTTAGTGCTAGTGTTGAGAGTTTTGACTTTAAAACAAGCAATGATAAAACATTGTCCTTGCCTTTTGACACAATACACTCAATTACTCCAATTGACCTTGGAGGAGATGGAACAAGTGAACTTTTAATCGGTAGCCCCCCGGGATTTGTAGGAGAGGTGTATTTAATTCGTTTAGATGGATCCATAATCAATTCGTGGGAAGCATATAATAAAAACTTTAGAGGCGGAGTAAATGTTACTGCTGGGGACTTGGATGAGGATGGAGTTCCGGAAATTGTAACAGCTCCAGCCTCGCGCGGGGGGCCGCATATTAGAATATTTGATGGCTATGGCAATCCAAAAATTAATCCTGGATTTTTTGCAGCTGAAGCTAGTTACACAGATGGAGTTAGTATTGATATAAAACGAATTGAGGATGGAAAACCTCCAAGCATTACAGCCATAACAAATACTTCTCCAAATGCAATATTCAAAGCATTTGATTCTGGTGGCAGTGTTGTAAAATCATACCCTTTGCCGCAGTACCAACTACCACTTGGATCTGAACCAATCTCAATTCAAATACAGCAAAAAAATACTGTGCAGACAACCAGCATTCCTCGTAAAATCAAATCACTGGATAGAGATGGAAAGGTAATTGTAATTGATTTATCTGAACAAGCATTTTCTTATTACGAAGAAGGGTTTCGTGTAGCAACTCATCAGACTTCAACAGGAGCATTAGGATACAAAACTCCGATTGGTGAATACGAAATCAATAACAAAGCAGAACTTGCTTTCTCGAACAGGTACGGATTATATATGCCTTATTGGATGAGCTTTATAGGAGGCTTATATGGAATCCACGAACTCCCATATTGGCCAAATGGATACAGAGAAGGCGAAGATCATCTTGGCACTCCTGTCTCCCATGGATGTGTTCGTCTAGGCTTGGGAAGCGCCGAAGAAGTGTTTAACTGGGCAGAAGTCGGAACAAAAGTGATTGTACAGGAATAGTAAATTTCTGGTATAATCCATATAGGAGAAAATCAAAAGATGACAAAACAAACACAAACAACTGCTGTAAAAAAACCAGCACAAACAAACGACTCGTCTGCGCTAGATGAGCTATTTAAGATTGCGGTAGACAACAAAGCCAGCGACCTTCATTTAGTAGTTGGGCAAGCGCCCATAATACGTATAGACGGCTCTTTGAAAGTAGTAGAAGGACGCGAACCAATGACAAACGAAGCAATACATGATTTATTATTCAGTATAACTAGTGATTTACAAGAAGAAAAACTGAATAAAAATCGCGATCTTGATATGTCTTATGAAATTAAAGATCTTGCCCGATTTAGAATTAACATGCATTACGAAAAGGGTAATCTTGGCTTAGTTGCGCGCGTTGTAACACATCATATTCCTACTATGGATGAGATTACTATGCCAGAGGCTGCATATAATTTAGCTCGCCTAAAAGATGGTTTAATTTTAGTGACTGGCCCTACTGGTTCTGGTAAATCAACTACTCTTGCTGCAATGGTAAACTTAATTAATTCCGAAAGAAACATTCATATTGTAACACTAGAGGATCCCATAGAATTTATATTTGATCCATCTGATTCCATAATTAAACAGCGTGAACTTGGCAGCGATGTTTTAAACTTTTCTTCTGGACTAAAACATACTTTGCGCCAAGATCCAGATGTTATTATGGTTGGTGAAATGCGTGATTTAGAAACTATTGCCGCAACCATGACTTTGGCTGAAACTGGACATTTGGTTCTTGCAACTTTGCACACAATTAATGCAGCGCAGACTATTGATAGGATTATTGATGTATTTCCGCCATACCAACAAGATCAAATTCGTGTTCAGCTTTCTATGTCTTTGCGCGGAGTTGTATCCCAAAGGCTTTTGGTAAAACAAAATGGCGGACGAGTAGCTTCTCGCGAAATTATGCTCAATAACTCTGCAATTGCAAACCTAATAAGAGAAAATAAAATAGCTCAAATTAAAACTGTAATACAAACGTCCGCTGAACTTGGAATGGTAACCATGGATCAAGATATTAAGCGTTTATACAAAGAAGGATTAGTCTCCAAGGAGACAGCTACAAGCAATATGATTGATCCAAGAATATTAAATGCCTAATGAACTCAAATGAACTACAATCTATTACAATATTTTCAAACTTTTCTGAGAGTGAGCTCAAAATAATAGAACCGATTTTAGTTGCACAAGATTACCATTCCGGAAGAACAGTTTATGCATCTGGAGAACCAAGTGAAAATCTGTATATAGTAGCCGCTGGAAGTGTAGTGATTACACATGAGTTAGAAAAAGATATTGTTACCCTAGCACGCCTAAGCGTAGGCTATTTTTTTGGTGAGCGAGGGTTGCTTGATGAAAAACAAAAACACTCCTCCGAAGCTCGCGCAGAAATAGATAAAACTAAAATACTTAAACTTTCTAAAGATGCATTTACAAAGCTGAGACTTTCTAATCCAGAAATAGCTTTAAAAATAATGGAAGGAATTGCTTCTGTTCTATCTGAACGCCTAACAGAAGACACCACTCGCATTGCGATTATTTCTTCTATTAGTGATTTGGTAAATGATCCTGATAATTTAAACAATATTAAAAGTCTTTCACACGAAATTCTTTCTATTACCTTGCGCGCTATTCCTGTTAGAGGTGCATTTCTTGGAATATATAAAAAGCATGAACCAAATCAAATAGAGGTGCTAGCTTCTATTGGCACAACACCAAAAGAACTCCCAAGCACACTTCCAATTGATTCTGACCCTTACCTAAATAAGCTACACACAGAAGATGGAGAAATTGTATTAACATCTAACACTTACAAAGATCAAGAAAAGGTATTTTATGCAAAGCGCAACCTTTTAGGAAGGTCCATAACAGTGGAAGGAGATAATATTGGACTAATAATTTTAGCGGATAAAACTACTGGTGAGTTTAGTAATCAAAATA
>CAZXOU010000003.1:0-24015 GCA_964642355.1 uncultured Gammaproteobacteria bacterium | reverse complement strand
TTCCGGGTTCTGGCTATGCTTGTGACAGCAGTACGCAAACACATATTTATATATATGAACATGATGGAATAAATGCATCTTTTTTGATGAATTTGGAGTACAAGAATGCAGATAGATGGAATTGGTTAACACGCGCGCGATGGGACAAGATTCCAGTAGTTGAATTTGCATGCATGAGCCATGCTTTACGTTACACAAAACAGTAATTTATGGTATACTATAGATATGTTTGGAGATAAAAATCAAAATCAAGCACAAGCACAGCCTCAGCAAAATCAGCCACAGACACAAGCTCCTAGCCCACAGCAAAACGCACCAGCACCTAATAATACTGCAGGCGGAGTTGAAGATATATTCGCGGAAACAGATAAAGGCGACGCACCACAGGCACAACCAGGACAAGCACCTGTTCCAGGCCCTCCAACTGCTCTTACCAGCGGTAAATTAAAGCCTTCACAATCATCTGGCGCAGGCAGTGTGCCTTTGTCGCAGATTTCGGGAAAGAAAGAGGGATTTCCTTTAAAGAAAATTATTATAATCGTAGGCATAAGCTTGGGGGTCGTTGGAATTGCCACTGCTTCTTATTTTATTTGGAAAGGAAGATCAAGCGCGCCTCCGGCAGAACCAGCACTTGGCCAGCCGCAAAACCCGCCAGCAGTTCAGGCACCTCCTGAATCTCCGCCAGATTCGCCTCCAACAACAAGCAATGGAACCGAGCCTGATCCTGACGCAGTGGACGAAGAACAAGATTCTGGTGGCGGATTTTTAGATAATTTTCAGCAAAATCAGATAGATAAAGCCTTAAATCCAATTCCACAGGATCCTGCTTCTGTTGATACGGATCAGGACGGCTTAAGCGACGCGCAAGAGTTTGACGAGGGAACTAATCCGCGCTTGGTTGACAGCGATAATGACGGACTAAGTGATTGGGAGGAGGTAGCTATTTTTGGCACTAATCCTTTGAATATTGATTCTGACGGCGACACCTATATAGACGGCGAAGAGGTACAAAATGGATATGATCCATTGGGACCAGGTAAATTATTAAATTTTGAACAAGCTAAGGAAGATTTAGAGTAAAATATGTTTGGTTTTGGAAAAAATAAATCTTCAGACAAACCTGGAGATAAAAAAGATAAAAAACAAAATAAACAGCAAGCAATTGTTGCTGCTAATATTTCTGATGATAAATTTGTTGTAATGCCACAGCAATATCGCACTGGAGAAGGTAAGAAGCCCAAAGGTCCTCGTAAAGGCATTAATACAAAATTTTTAATACTAGGAGGAGTTGGTCTTGTTATATTAATTGCATTAAGCGCAATACTGTACTTTGTTTTGTTTGCGCCAAGTACTAGTACTGCGCCAACTACAGTACCGCCGGTAGTAGTTCCGCCAGTTACAACTACTCCTACAGCTCCAGTAGATCAAAATACAGAAGATGACAGCTCAACACAAGAAAAAATTGTAAGTACGCAAGCTTTTGATGAAAATAATATACTTGTTGGAACATTAGAGATGACGATTCCTGCCACTGTAGTGCAATCATTTGGATCTGGGGTTGGAATTACTGTATTAAATGAATCAGATTTGTCTTTGCCAGATGAGGGATTATTACTTGGTGGAATATATTCAGTATATCCAGGTGGAATTACGTTTGATGAACCAGTAAGTTTCGAGATTATAGCAATCAACGTTCCTGAATCATTATCAAAAGCAAATATTTATCCTGCATATTTACGAGGTATTAAATGGCAAGAGTTTGAGGACTATCAAGCAAGTTTTGCTGGATTTACTTTGACTCTGGATAAATTTACTAGTGGGCCAATCGCTATAATTTGGAAAGAGGATGACTCCCAAGCAGGCGCAGGAGAGATAACTCTAACACAAGTTCCAGCAAGCACAGACACAGATAGTGACGGATTAACAGATGCAGAAGAACAACTTTTGGGCACCAGCAACACTTCTGCTGATTCAGACGAAGATACATATATGGATCTAGATGAAATTACTAATGGGTATAGTCCTTTGTCTGGAGAAGGGGCAACCTTAGATTCTGCTGGATTGTTTGGTGTGTATACTAACGAAACTTATGGGTACAAAGCTGCATATCCAGTTTCTTGGCTTGCAGATAGCCTGGATCAGACCAACAAGCAAGTATTATTTATTTCTGACACAGAAGAATTTTTTGAAATATTAATCGAGGAGAATCCGTTAAACACGCCGATTGTTGATTGGTACAGAGGACAATCTCCATCGCTCGCAAATATCGAACTAAATGTTGCAATTTTAGATGGCAGGCCTGGTGTTTGGAGTCCAGATGGCTTAACTTTGTATACTTCAAAAGATGGTTTAATTTACATACTTACATATAATAGGGGTACAAGAGAAGAGGTAAGCTGGCCAAATTTGTTTGAACATTTCTATAACAGTTTTATTTTTGGAAATACAAGTAGCTCAGATCAGTCTTCTGGCGAAACTGGAACAACTACAGGAGAAGTTGCTACAACCACAGGAGAAACACTGTAGTAGAGTATATGCAGATTAATTTTTTTAATGAGGATAGTAGTACCGCTCGCATACCGCGTGCGGTTATTTATAAAACTCTAAAGCGTGCACAAAAGTTGTTCAGGCGAAAAATACGAAATAAAATTATAGGAGTTGTATTTGTAAGCTCCAGTGAATCAAAAAGACTTAATAAAAAGTATCGTGGCAAAAATAGAGCAACCAATGTTTTGTCGTTTGAATCAAGGGAAAGAGATGAATTGGGAGATATTGTTATTTGCCCAACTATTGCAAAAAAAGAAGCGCAAAATTTGGGAGAAGGATTTAATAGTTATATTGATTATTTATTTGTGCATGGACTTTTGCACTTATTAGGTTATGATCATAAGAATAAAAGACAAGAAAACAAAATGGAGGAAATAAGCCGAAAGATATTAATGTAATAATATGATTAGAAAATCAAAGCGCGCAATTTCTGGGTTTTTTTCTGTAATTACAGCAGAAACAAGTATTCGTTTTATGACTGTGGTTGGCGTAGGTGTATTAGTTTTTGCGTGGTGGGAGCAAGTAACCAGAATGGAGCTAATTGTTTTGTTGGTAGTAGTTTTTTCGATAATTGTTTTGGAAGGAATTAATACAATCCTAGAGCGTGTTATAGATTTAGTAGAGCCAAGGTACAAGGATGTGGTACGTGAAATAAAAGATGGTCTTGCAGGGTTAGTTCTTTTAGCAAGTATTGGATCTGTTGTGGTTGGATTAATAATTTTTTGGCCTTACATAGTTAAGCATTTTGGTTGAACACAAATTAGGTACAACTGATTATCTAGTTGTACACAATATTTGTTCAATATGTGGACAAATAAACACATTGATTAAATGTAGTTTTTTTTGTATACTAAAATCTAGTATGGCACAAACAGAACTAATAACTGGAATAGATATTGGATCAGGTAATATAAGAATGGCAGTTGGAGAACTGTCACCAGATTCAGATAAGATAAATATAATTGGTTTAGCAGAGGGTGAATCAAGCGGTGTCTCTAAAGGAACAATTCGCAGCATAGAAGAAGTAGTTGAATCTATTGTTCTTGTAAAAAATCGTGCAGAAAAGATGGTTGGAAATAATATAGATCATGTTGTGGTTTCTATTTCAGGAGTTCATATTACAGCCCAAGAATCCAAAGGCGTAATTGCAGTCGCACGTGCTGATGGAGAGATAAGAGAGGATGATGTAGATCGAGTTTTGGAAGCAGCGCAAGCTGTAAGCGTTCCTCCGAATTACGAAATTGTTCATGTTCTTCCAAGATCTTTTTCTATAGACAATCAAACAGATATAAAAGATCCAATTGGTATGAACGGGGTCAGGCTCGAGGTAGAAGCTCAAATTATAGAAGGACAATCCGCTCATATTAAAAACGTTACCAAAGCAGTAACTTTAGCGGGCTTAGGTATCGATGATTTGGTTTTAGCATCTCTAGCTTCTAGCGAGGCAACATTAACAGAGCGTCAAAAAGATTTAGGAGTAGTACTTGTAAACATTGGAGCAGCAACAACAAGTGTGTTGGTGTTCGAAGAAGGGGATATATTGCTTGTAAAAGTTTTGTCAGTTGGAGCCGCACATATTACCAATGATGTGGCAATTGGATTAAGAACTAATATTGATACTGCGGAAATTATTAAAGTGCAATATGGCTCTACCTTAAGTTCTGTTGCCAGTGGAGCAGACGAGGTTCAACTTTCACAAATTAGCGAGCAAGAAGAAGGAACATTCTCTCGAAAGTATTTAGCAGAGATAATAGAGGCCCGCGCAGAGGAAATTTTTAATCTTGTTGATAAAGAATTGCGTACTGCGGGAAGATCTGGTAAGTTACCTGCCGGTGCGATTTTAACGGGTGGTGGCGCTAAATTACCAGGTTTAGTGGAAGTGGCTAAAAAAGTGTTTAGATTACCCGCATCTATTGGATCCCCAAATGGCCTTGATAGCGCGATTGATAAACTGAATAACCCAGAATACACTACAGCAGCAGGGCTTGTGCTGTGGGGGTATGCAAACCAGCATATAACTAGTAGAACTTTTGGAGCAGGAATTAAAGGATTTAAAGGTGCTGCCGCAATAACTGAGCAAGTTAAATCTATAGTTCGTATTTTTAAACCGTAGAAGCCAAAACAAAATTTGGAAGCTAATAAAGACGTATGGAAATTAAACCAGAAATAGAAACCTTTGCAAAAATAAAGGTAATTGGCGTAGGTGGGGGTGGAAGTGCCGCAGTTAATCGGATGATAGAAGAACGCATCCGTGGTGTTGAGTTTGTCTCAATTAATACAGATGCACAAGCTCTTCATCATAATAAAGCGCAAACTAAGATGCATATTGGCCAAGCTGTTACAAGAGGCTTGGGAGCTGGTATGAATCCTGATTTAGGACGCAAAAGCGCAGAAGAAACTCAAGATGAGTTAAAGGATATTTTAAAGGACACTGATATGGTATTTATCACGTGTGGTCTTGGTGGTGGAACAGGCACAGGAGCAGGTCCTGTAATTGCTGACATTGCCAGGGATCTTGGTGCCTTAACTGTTGCCATTGTAACAAAGCCTTTTATGTTTGAAGGTCAGCAAAGAAGAAGTATAGCAGAAGCAGGTTTAGAGGAATTAGCAGAAAAGGTTGATACTATTATTACCATTCCAAATGATAGACTCCTCCAGGTCATCGACAAAAAGACTTCTTTAATGGATGCATTTACAGTTGTAGATGACGTGCTACGTCAAGGAGTTCAAGGGATCTCCGAACTAATTACAGTTCCAGGATTAATTAATGTAGACTTTGCAGATGTTAAAGCGATTATGAGTGGCTCAGGCTCGGCATTAATGGGAATTGGAAGAGGCTCTGGAGAAAGTCGTGCAGTAGATGCAGCTAAAACTGCAATAGATAGTCCGTTATTAGAAATGGCTATAGATGGCGCGCGCGGCATATTGTTTACAGTAACTGGATCTAGTGATTTGGGAATGTACGAAATTAATGAAGCAGCTAAAATTATTACTGGTGCTGCTGATGATGATGCAAAAGTTATATTCGGCGCAGTGATTAACGAAGAAATGAAAGACGAGGTAAAGATTACGGTCGTCGCAACTGGATTTGAAGGCGCAGGAAGAATGGCTCCACAGCCATCATTAGAGTCTCATGATGAATTTGAGACAGTAGAAGAGTTAGATAAAAAAAGAGCAGTGTTTTTTGAACGAGGAGCAGAGACAACACCTAAACCAGACATCACTCCAGAATCTACAGCAGTGCACGATACAGTGCCAGAGGAAACAGTAGAAGAAGAGCAAGAAGAATTAGAGATACCAGCCTTTATTCGCAAGAAGATGAATTAGGTATGAAATGTCCGGCATGTGTGCATGATGAAACACGGGTACTAGATTCTCGTCTAACGGAGCTGGATAATACAGTTCGAAGAAGAAGAGAATGCGAACAGTGCGGGTTTAGATTTTCTACACGCGAGGAAACAGAAATATTAAATCTTTCTGTTATAAAAAGAGACGGCGGACATGAAGCTTACTCTAGAGAAAAACTTTCTGCTGGGTTGTTGCGTGCACTGGAAAAACGTCCAGTTACAACGCAAGAGTTTCAGACTGTTATAGCTGGCGTGGAGAGGGATATTTATGTGGTTAATAAGTCAGAAATTAAAGCCTCTCAAATTGGCGATATAGTAATGCGCCATTTAAAAAAATTAGATAAAGTGGCATATATAAGATTTGCTTCTGTGTATAGAGAGTTTAAAGATGTGCACACTTTTTATGAAGAGCTTAATAAGCTAGTAGGAACTAAAAAAACTAAAAAGGATAAAAAATCTAAAACTTATGCCAAACACACAAACAAAAGAGAAGCAAAGCGCACAAAGCGTACAAAAAAATAATGAACCCACGCTAGAGCGATTAATGCGCGAGAACTTAGCGCTTACCAAAGAAATAATTGAGCACACAAGGAAAACAAGGCGATATATTTTGTATGGACATATTTTTAATATTATAAAAATTGTATTAATAGTTGGTCCTATAATTGTTGCTATTTTGTATCTTCCTCCTCTTATTCAGTCGCTCCTAGGAACATATACAGAATTATTAGGAGGTGGAACTGGCCAAACGGTTTTGCAGGGAAATGGATTTATAAATCAATTGTTTGGACAACAACAGTAAATGTATTTTGATAATCTCTCAACACAAATTAAGCATGCGCTTGTAGCCACTATTGTTGCTAGTGTTATTTTAGGTGCGTTGGTAGGTGGTGTAGTAGGAATTATAGCGTCTGGATTGGGAAATAATTCATTTTGGCCATATATTAGTCAGTCACTTGGCATAGAAGGTGCCACATTAATTAGGGATGTTGCTAGCGATGACTCTAGTTCACCTAAAGTCGTTGTGGAAGACTCAGCAACTACGCAAGTGGTTAAGTCAGCAACAAAGTCAGTTGTAAGCATTGTTGTAACTCAAGATCTTTCCAAATTATATAACAGAACTGGACCATTGAGCCCTTTTGATGACCCTTTCTTTTTTGGATATCCTTTTGGATTTCGCGAGCCTCCAACAGGTAAGCGCCAAGTAGGAGGAGGAACAGGATTTATAATCACAACAGATGGAATGATAATTACAAACAGACATGTTGTGGATGAACAAGAAGCAGAATATACTGTAATTTTGGAAGATGGTACAAGCCACGAAGCAATAGTTTTAGCTAGAGACACAATAAACGATATTGCAGTTATAAAGATAGAACAAGATAATCTTCCGGTGCTTGATTTGGGAGACTCTGAATCAATTCAAATAGGACAAACAGTAATTGCAATTGGAAATAGTTTAGGTGAATTTAGCAATACAGTAACTAAGGGAGTTATATCAGGAGTTAATCGCAGGGTTACTGCAGGAGGTTCAAATGGGTTTTCTGAAGTAATAGAAGAAGCAATTCAAACAGATGCAGCAATAAATCCTGGAAACTCTGGAGGTCCTTTGTTGGATTTATTTGGCAAGGTAATTGGTGTAAATACTGCTGTTTCGCGCGAAGGGCAATTGATAGGTTTTGCAATACCATCGAACGTTATAAAAAGTGTTATACAGAGCGTGCAAGAGTATGGAAGAATTGTTCGTCCCTTTATGGGAGTTAGGTATATTCTATTAAATGAAGAAATAGCACTAGCAAATGAAATGAGTGATGTTAGCTATGGAGCTTTGATTGTAAGAGGTGATTCTAGATTAGACTTGGCTATTGTTCCTGGTTCGCCGGCAGATGTTGCAGGACTTTTGGAAAATGATATTATACTAGAGATAAATGGAGAAAAGATTACCCAAGTTAAAGGTTTGGCAAAGTTACTTGCTAAATATAAACCAGGAGACACTGTTAAATTGCTTGTCTATCAAAAAAGAGATAAAAATGAAATTGAGGTAGTTTTAGTAGAACGTGAACAATAATATGACCGAAATAATCAAAAAATTACAAGAGCTTTCAGATAAAATTTCTGAAACAAAGGGGTTGCTTTGACCTTGAGTCAAAGAAAAACAGAATAAGTGAACTAGAGAAAGAGATACAAGAACCTAACCTTTGGGATAATAGAGAGCGAGCTCAATCTATTACCCAAGAACTTTCTGGAATAAAAGAGGAAATGTCTGTTTGGGGCGAGCTAGAGAGAGAGGTTTTTTCTAATTTAGAATTAGCTCAAGAGTTTTTAAAAGAAGATGACCAAGACCTTGCTCGTGAAATAGAAAGTAAGGTCAAAGATCTAGTTAAGCAGTTTCAGAAATTGGAATTGTCAGTTTTTTTAAATGGTAAATTTGATAGCAAGGGTGCAATAGTTTCGATTTCAGCAGGAGCAGGAGGAACAGATGCACAAGATTGGGCAGAAATGATAGAATCTATGTTAATAAGATACGCAGAGGCTAAAGGTTTTAAAACGAGAATTGTTGATAGGCAAAAAGGACAAGAGGCAGGTATAAAAAGTTCAACATTCGAAGTAACTGGAATTAATGCATATGGATGGTTGAAATCAGAATCGGGAGTTCATCGTTTGGTTCGTATTTCGCCGTTTGATGCAGAGGCTATGAGGCATACATCTTTTGCATTGGCAGATGTTATACCAGATCTTGGAGATGTAGAAGATGTAGAGATTAAAGAAGAGGATTTGCGTGTGGATGTTTTTAGGGCATCAGGACATGGCGGACAATCTGTGAACACAACAGATTCAGCAGTTCGTATGGTCCACAAGCCAACTAATATTACAGTGTCAGTACAAAATGAAAGAAGCCAACAGCAGAACAAACAAACAGCATTAAAAATTCTTAAATCAAGAATCGCGCAAAAATTGGAACTTGAACGCGAAGAAGAAGAACGTAAAATACGCGGAGATGTTAAAAGCGCAGAATGGGGAAGCCAAATACGTTCCTATGTCTTGCATCCATATAAAATGGTAAAAGATCACAGGACTAACTTTGAGGCACAAGATGTAGATTCTGTTCTTCGAGGCGAGCTTGACAAGTTCGCAGAAAGTTATGTAAAGTGGCTTGTTAAGAATAAATAGGGTATTAATTGTTTCTTCACAATTTAACTAAGCAGGGATATATGGAAAATCTCTTTGTTTTAAGGGTTGTGGGGGAGGATTTGTTCATCAACAAGGTAGGAGATGTTGTAACAGGTATGGCAGCATGTCCTATGTCTGATATAGATGCAATCTGCGCGCAGATTGAGCAAAGAATAAACCATCAAATGGGTACGATGATTATCCCAATAACAGGAGGCAAGTGCCATGTTAAGAGTACTGAAAACTTCCAACACGAGATCTCCGACTCTAGATAGCGTGAGAAGAGATCATTGGAATGAACAAGGTGTTATCAAGATGAAGGGAGCCCAGCTTTATTGGAATGAAGACGATAAGCATTGGGTGCAGAAATATAGTGAAGCAACAAGAATGTCGCGTGGTCGTGCAAACAGGTTGTCGCAAAGCGACCCACTCAAAGGCCATGTGGTTGATTTTCAGAAAGTTTGATATGGTTCCTACCGTGTTCCTCAAAAAGGTTTTGGATCCAAGTGTGGATTCAAGACCTTTTTTATTTGTAGTATAATAGATCTATGGGGGTATCGCGATCAAAAATATTTTTACTATGCTTGCTCGCATTTGTGATTGGCGTTGGACTGGTGTCATTTATTGAGATTGGATTTGTATATCTGTATAGTATTGCCTTAGCGAGTATTATTGTTTTGATAATATTTTGGTCAAATCGCATTTATAAGTTAACAGCCTTAGTTGGGCTGTTTTTTGTTTTGGGTATGATGCGAATGATATTGGCTCAGCCTGATTTAGAAAATCCAAAACATATTGCGTCCTACAATGACAAAAATGTTGTTATGCAAGGAATTGTGGCTTTAGAGCCAGATGTTCGGCTAGATCATCAAAAATTGACCGTCGCAGTCAATCGAGTAGGTGGTAACGAAGCTCATGGTAGATTGCTCATTAAAACAGAATTATATCCACAATATCAATATGGGGATTTGCTCATGATAAAATGTGGCATACAACTTCCAGAACCAATTGAGGATTTTAGTTATGATAAATATCTAGCTCGGTATGATATATATAGTGTGTGTTGGAGGGGGAATATAGAAAGGCTCGATACAGGAAAAGGTAATATTGCTATGGCAGGCATCTTGTTTGTTAAAACAAAGTTCATGAACACAATCAATGGAATTATATCAGAGCCTCATGCTGCATTTTTGGCTGGGCTTTTAGTCGGCGCTCGCAGAGGAATTCCGGAATATTTATTAGAAGCATTTAATCGGACTGGTACAACGCACATCATTGCAATTTCTGGATCAAACATAACTATCATCGCAGCAGTAATAATTGGATTTTTACAATTCATAGGAGTGAACCGAAAGCGTGCGTTTTGGTGGATAAGTGCTGGGATTGTCATCTTCGTTATCATGACAGGCGCTACTGCATCTGTTGTACGCGCTGGAGTTATGGGAATATTTGTTTTGCTTGCTCGTCAGCTTGGCAGAACTTCTCGTGCAACAAATGCTTTGGTCTTTACCGCGTTTGTAATGCTGGTCGTAAATCCTAAAATACTAATTTTTGATGCTGGGTTTCAGTTGTCGTTCCTCGCAACAGTCGGACTTGTGTACATCAACCCAATTTTTCAAAAATATACAGAACGCTTGCCACAAATGTTGGGTACGAAAGAGGCATTGGTTACAACTATGTCAGCAATGGTTACGACCACGCCTTTGATACTTTATCAATTTGGTCGTTTATCTGTGGTTGCTCCACTTGCGAATATTATAATATTACCTGCTATTCCATTAACAATGGCTATTGGTTTTGCTGCTGGAATGGTTGGCATGTTGTGGAATGGACTAGGCCAGATCATAGTGTGGCCAGCATGGTTGTTATTGGAATATATGATTCGTGTTGCGGAAATTTTATCATCTTGGGAGTTTGCTTCTTTAGAGCTTGGTGGATTCCATTGGATATTGATGGTAGGAATGTATGCAGTAATCTGGTGGTGGATAATACGATACAGTAAAACAACTAAGCAAACATGATATTGAAACATTTTAAACAAATTACGATTTTAGTTGCAGGTGCAACCAGTATCGCAGTTGTGTTAAGTGTGATTTTATTTGTAACTGCACATGCACGTTCTGGACAGACAGAAGTAATTTTTTTAGATGTTGGACAAGGAGACAGCATACTCATCAAAACAAAGTATGGTCAAAATATTTTAATAGATGGTGGACGCGACAATCGCGTACTAGATCGTCTTGGAAGAAATCTTTCATTCTTTGATAGGAAGTTTGACATGGTAATTGCAACACACCCAGATTCAGATCATATTGCAGGGCTTATTCCAGTATTAGAAAGGTATGATGTTGATTTATTACTGGATCCTGGAATTATTCATGATAGTAGTGTGCATGAAGCATTCAATGAGGTCATAGAACAAAAGCAGATACCAGTTACTTACATAGAATCGCGTCATACATATGATTTAGGAGAAGATGTAATCTTAGATGTACTATTTCCAAACAAAAGTTTTGTTGGTAAAGATATAGATAACAATAATGCCGCATCCATAATCATAAAATTCACCGATGGAGAAATTGATTATGTTTTTACAGGAGATGCGCCAGCTGATGTAGAAAATCAATTAGTTGCATTGCATGGTGTTTATCTTGATTCAGAGGTACTTAAAATAGGGCATCATGGCAGTGATACTTCGTCCAGTGACATATTTCTAGATATGATTACTCCAGAAGTAGCAGTTATCCAAGTTGGTAAAGATAATAGATATAATCACCCAAATTTTAGAGTTTTGCGCAGTTTACAAGATCGTAATATTCCAGTTTTACGTAATGATGAGCTTGGTGATATTAAACTCCTCAGTGATGGAGAGTTTGTGGAATGGCGCTAAATGTTGCTTGCAATTTTAACTATTTTTGCTACAATATCGCATATGGAAGAACAAACAGATACACCTATCTCGCCAGCAGGCGGGCAACAAAATAAAGCTGCAGCAGCACCAGCAGCAACTGATTCTAGTAAGCCAAGCATTCTTTGCATTCTTTTAATAGAAGATGAAGAAATGCTTGCCTCAATGTACAAGACCAAATTTGAAAAGGAAGGATTTAGTATTGATACAGCAAGTGACGGAGAGGCAGGAATTGAAAAAGCAAAAACAGGAAAATTTGGGGTTATCTTGGTAGATATTATAATGCCAAAACTGGATGGCTTTGCAGTATTAAAGCAGCTGCGAGAAATGGAGCAGTACAAAGAAACTCCAATTCTAATGCTTACTAACCTTGGCCAAAACGAGGATATAGAAAAAGGGAAAAAACTCGGGGCAAGCGATTATCTTGTAAAAGCAAATTTTACTCCCTCTCAAGTTTTAGAAAAGATTCAGAGTGTTTCTAAATAATATTAAATTTTACATATATATGGCAAATCACCCCAGAGAAGAAATTACATTTTTAATGGCTAAGCCTGACGCAGTTCAGCGTGGCTTAACCGGTGAAATTATTCGAAGAATAGAACAAGTTGGATTAAAGATTGTTGGATTAAAAATGTTTAAAGCAACGCACAAGCAGATTGATGATCATTACCCAAAAGATGAAGCATGGGTTACTCGTTTAGGTGAAAAAACTTTAGCTACATATGCAAAATATGGGTATGATGCAAATAAAGAACTTGGAACAGATAAAGCAGAAAAAATTGGGCCAATGGTTAGGAGCTGGTTATTGAAATTTATGGATTCTGGCCCAGTTGTGGTAATGGTAATTAAGGGTGTTCATGCTGTGGAGATGACCAGGAAAATCGCAGGTTCAACCATGCCTTCTGATTCAGAACTTGGAACAATTCGCGGAGATTTTTCTGTAGATTCAGCAGCAGCAGCAAACCGCGATAAACGCGCGGTCTACAACTTAGTGCATGCTTCAGAAACAGAAGATGAAGCAGAGCACGAAATTAAGCATTGGTTTAGAAAGAGTGCGGATTTGTCAGATTACGAAAGAAGCGATGAGATGGTAATGTATCCAACCAAAGATTAATATGGCAAAAGTAAAAGTTGCAAAAATAAATAATGTTCTCGGAATTCTTAATACATTGTTGGTAATCGGTATTATTGTTATAGCAATACTTTTACTTCCAAGTTTGCTTGGGTAAGATTTTTAGTCATTTTAAAAGTTTTACCCAAGCCAATTGGCTTGGTTTGTTGCCCATTAACTTAAATAACTGTGGGAGGTCAGCAATGGCTCATAACGAGACCCTTGACTACCAATGTAAGAATGATGCAGATCTGTACGTCTACAGCGGTAGATCAGGTCGCATAAATAAAGGGGAATCCTTGCTTTCGTTTTTAAGCAATGGATGGCCAATGGGGTTGGTTCTGGGATTGTTTCTTTTCATTGAATTTCTTACATAGTCTAGATTTTTTATCTAGGCAAAAATGACTTGGTGCACCATGTTGTACCGGGTCGTTTTTATTTTGGCCTACAGCTAGACAGGTGCACAAATTGTTGATAAGTATAATTGCTTTTCCTAAGCTTAGCAAAAGCCTTGTGAGTTGCATAAGGCTTTTTTTGTCGCTATAATATATATAGCTCTTTGTACATATGTTTCCGACAACCTAGCCTATTGGGAATCTTTATAACATACTTCTGTGGATGTGTGTTGCAGATACCCGGGGCCATCACGAAAATTGCGCATCACCACAATTAGGATTACTCTTGGTTGCAGGTACATGCAATTGAGCCCAATTACTACAGGGAAACACATTGCAAGGAGCACCGATGTGGTACTTTAGCCGCACGGACTAATGAGGAAAGGAGATGCATGATGATATCTACTGATATCGAGTCCTCACATATATAAGCCCTGTGCCATTTGGTATGGGGCTTATATATTTGGTGTTGAAATACGCTTGTGATACAATGTATTGAAATATAAATTTTATGAATATAACACCAAATTCCGAAAATCAATTTGAACTTCCTAAATTGCCATATTCATATGATGCTTTAGAAAAAGCTATTGATGCCGAAACTTTGGAGATTCACCACACAAAGCATCATCAAGCTTATATAGATAAATTAAATACTGCTTTAGAAGGGCATGATGATTTATTAGGGAAATCACTAAACGATCTTCTTGGAAGTTTAGATTCAGTTCCAGAGGACATAAAAGGTGCAGTACAGAACCATGGCGGAGGACATATTAACCACTTACTATTTTGGGAGATTATGTCCGGCGAAGGAGGTGGTGAACCAACTGGAGAATTATTAGATGCCATCATAAAAGATTTTGGTGATTTTAACGCGTTCAAAGAATCGTTTAACCAAGCCGGAGCAACTCAATTTGGAAGCGGATGGGCATGGCTTGTACTTAACAATGGAAAGTTAGAAGTATATTCAACCGCAAACCAAGATAGTCCACTAATGCAAGGCCATACGCCGTTATTGGGGCTAGATGTTTGGGAGCATGCATATTATCTAAAATATCAAAACAAGCGACCAGATTACATTGAAGCTTTTTGGGAAGTTGTAAATTGGAATAAAGTTAGCGAACTTTTTAGTAATAAGTAATTTAAAACATATGTCAGAAGAACAAGACAAACCAGGAGGAGAATCTCAAGAAAATCCTATAGAAGAATCAGTGGAGGATCACAAAGGAGGATCAAAAGTAATTATTATAGTTATTGTTTTGATTATTGCTGTTGCTGGAATTGTTTTATCACGGCAGGATGGTGGAGGTGATATCGATACAAATACAGAACCAGAAGCAGGAGATGTGATAGAAAAGGAAGAAGATACATCAGTTGATGGAGATACTATAGAACAAGGTACTGTAATAGATGATGGTGCAGGTTTTGAGGTTGATGCCGAGGAAGCACAATTGCATGAGTTTACAGTAACTGGTAAGAATTTTGAATTTTCCATGGGAGAGATTAAAGTAAAGAAAGGCGACACAGTCACTATTAATTTTTCTAGCACAGATGGATTCCATGATTGGGTGGTAGATGAATTTGACGCAGCCACAGAGCGCGTAAATCCAGGAAGTGACACATCAGTTATATTTGTTGCGGACAAAACTGGAACTTTTGAGTACTACTGCAGTGTCGGAACTCACAGGCAATTAGGCATGGTAGGGAACTTAATTGTTGAGTAATATGTTATTGATTCGCTTAGCACTTGCTTTTAGCTTTGCATATGTAGGCCTAGCATCTTTCACTAACCCAGATTTGTGGGCAGGCTTTGTGCCAACATTTGTAAGCAGCATAATTTCGGTAGATATATTTTTAAAGCTCCACGGCGCCTTCCATATATTTTTGGCGCTGTGGTTGTTTTTTGGTAGATATAGGTTTGTTGCAGGAATAATTGCTGCTGTACTATTATTTAGCATAACTTTGTTTAATTTATCTGCATGGGATATTGTATTTAGAGATGTCAGTTTAGGGTTAGTGGCACTAGCATATGCTTTTAGTAATAAGTCGCATCCGCTAAAGAAATAATTTATGTCACATTCAAGAGAAGATGCATTAGAATTAATGCATGAATTTATTGAGTCCGAATCATTGCGAGCACATTGCTATGCAGTGGAAGCTGTCATGCGCGCATATGCAAAAAAATATGGAGAAGACGAAGAGCAATGGGCTATTTGCGGATTACTTCATGATTTTGATTATGAAAAATTCCCAGACAAGCACCCAATGCATGGATCAGAAATTTTAAAGGAAAAAGGTTATGACGAAGAAATCATCCAAGCAATTTTGGGGCATGCAGAATACAGCGGTGTAGCTCGCGAATCTCAAATGGCAAAAACATTATTTGGGGTAGATGAGTTATGCGGGTTCATTGTTGCATGCGGAAAAGTTCGGCCAGAGGGGTTAACTGGCCTAAAACCTAAATCAGTTAAAAAAAGATTAAAAACAAAAGCATTTGCAGCAAAAGTAAATCGCGAAGAAATAGCCAAAGGAATAGAAGAACTAGGAGTTGACGAAACAGAGCACATTGCTTTTGTGATAGAGGCCTTGCAAGGCGTTTCAAAAGAATTAGGATTTTAATATGCAAAAAAATGGAGCGATGATCTTGTAGAGTATAATGATTTTACTATCGAGCGTATGTAAAAATACTTCCCTTGACATTTTGTCGCTTATAACATACAATACACATGGAGGTAAAAATATATCAAAACAGTAATGGCAATGAACCTTTTGTCATATGGCTTGATACTATAAAAGACACTATTACACGCTTAAGAATTAGTAAAAGATTAAGAAGAATTGAGCAAAATAATTTAGGTGATGTTGGATCAGTAGGTGATGGCGTGTATGAATTAAGAATACATTTCGGTCCAGGATTTCGCGTATATTTTGGATATGTTGGAAAGGAAATTATTTTATTACTCATCGGTGGCGATAAAGGTAGTCAAGCAAGAGACATACAAAAAGCAAAATTATTTTGGCAAGATTATAAACAACATATAATATGAGACAACTTAGAAATTTCAAAGATTATCACATAGAAAAGCTCAAAAATTCCAAAGAGGCACGAGCGTATCTTAGTATTGCGCTTTCTGATTATGAAAAGGACAATGACATAGATGATTTTCTTTTAGCAATACGAGATGTGGCGCAAGCGCAAGGTGGACTTGGTAAACTTGCGCAAGATACACGGCTAAATCGTCAAAATTTATATAAAGCTTTGTCTAAAGAAGGAAATCCTCGGTTGGAGACAATTGGTGTGGTTCTTCGTGGGCTTGGTTTTCGTTTATCAATAGAACCAGTTACTAGTTCTGACGCATAATCAGGTATGCGATTTGAAGAAAAAGTTTTAAGAGTTGTATCAAAAATTTCAAAAATATCTGTTTTAACATACAAAGAAGTTGCAAAGCGCGCTGGAAGTCCGAAAGCTTTTCGCGCAGTAGGGAACATCATCAAAAAAAATTATGATCCAAATATACCGTGCCACAGGGTTATAAGGTCAGACGGAAAGATTGGGCAATATAATCGTGGTCCGACAAAAAAACGCCAACTATTAACAGAAGAAGGATATATTGAATAATCAAAAAACCCGCCTAGGGCGGGTTTTGCTATGCTGATTGCTTTTCTGCTCGCGGCGCTTTATTCATTGTGCGTTTGCATCGAGTACAAGAGAGTATAGTTAAGTTGCCAATTTTAAGCTTATGCAAATTAGGTTTTTGTAGGCGCTTTGTTGAAATATTAGATTTTGAGCGGATGTTCGCAGTGTTGGAACCACGCCCGCATAAGTTACAGATTCTAGCCATAATTCACGTATACTAACACATTGTTTTTAATACGTCAATGCTGTATAATATTCAGTATGATTATTTCACTTTTATTCTCAGAACCAACGTTATTTTTCCTTTGGCTACTTGCGATTGTATATGGAATTACAGTTCATGAGTATTCGCATGTATTAGCAGCATATTTACAAGGGGATGATACTGGCAGATTAATGGGACGATTAACCCTTAATCCTATAGCTCATATAGAACCAATTGGTATGATTTTGCTTTTGATTGTTGGATTTGGATGGGGCAGGCCAGCGCCTTTTAATCCATATAATCTCAAGTACCGTAAATGGGGAGAAGTATATGTTGCTTTGGCTGGTCCTCTTTCTAACCTAATCAGTATTATTGTATTTATATTAGCTGTAAATATACTTGGACCAATACTTGGACCTGCAAATTTATTAATTCAATTATTTGGTTTTCTGATTTTGATTAACATCATTTTACTTGCCTTTAACCTTATTCCAATACCTCCTTTGGATGGATCAAAACTATTATTTACACTGTTGCCTGCGAGGTACGAACATATCAAAGCGCAGCTTTCTCGGAATGGCCCTTGGATATTACTTATGTTGATATTTGCTGATAATTTTTTGGGAATAAACATTTTTGGAAGAGTTTTTAATGTATTTTTTAGATTAGCTGGTATTTTCTAATAAAAGGGTTGACTCATACCATAAATTTTGTTAGTGTATCTACTATCATTTATGCCTACAATAAATCAATTACTAAAGAAACCTAGAAGCAGAAAAGCCAAGAAAACTAAGGCTCCTGCTTTGCAATCTGTATATAATCCATCTGTTCGAAAGCGCAGTGATCTTGCACGTGGTGCAAGTTTTAAAAGAGGTGTATGTGTACGTGTTACAACTAGTACACCAAAAAAGCCTAACTCAGCTTTGCGTAAAATTGCCAGAGTAAGACTTTCTAATGGATTAGAAGTTACAGCATATATTCCTGGAATGGGACACAACTTGCAAGAACACTCTATTGTATTAGTTCGTGGCGGAGGAGTTAAGGATCTTCCTGGTTGTAGGTACACTGTTGTTCGCGGAGTATATGATACTCAAGGAGTAGACGGAAGAAAGCAATCTAGAAGTTTGTACGGAGCTAAGAAAGGTAAAGAATAAATATGAGAGGTAAAAGAGCACCAAAAAGGGTAATAGCACCCGACCAAAAATTTAATTCAGTATCAATTGCAAAATTGATAAATTATATAATGCACGGGGGAAAGAAATCTACAGCGCAAAGAATAGTTTACAATATGCTTGATATTATTTCAGAAAAGACAAAGCAAGATCCTTTGGTTGTTTTTGATCAAGCAATTAAGAATATATCTCCTCAATTAGAAGTTCGCTCTCGCAGAGTTGGTGGAGCTAACTATCAAATACCAATAGAAGTTCGTGGAGAGCGTAAATATGCACTCGCATGCAGATGGATTTTAGCCGCAGCTCGTGCTCGCAAAGGAAAACCTATGGAAGGAAAACTTGCAGACGAACTAATGGCAGCAGCTAAAAACGAGGGAGCTGCAATGAAGAAGAAAGAAGACACACTAAGAATGGCAGAATCCAACAGGGCGTTTGCGCATTTCGGTTAAGTTCATATGGCCAGAGACTACACTTTAGACAAGATAAGAAACATCGGAATTATCGCTCATATTGATGCTGGGAAGACCACCACAACAGAGCGAGTTCTTTTTTATACAGGAAAAAAGCATAAGATCGGAGAAGTGCACGAAGGTGAAGCAGAAATGGATTGGATGGAACAAGAACGCGAACGCGGCATCACAATTACATCTGCTGCCACAACTGCTTTTTGGCAGGATTGCAGAATAAATATTATTGATACTCCAGGACACGTAGACTTTACTGCAGAAGTAGAACGCTCACTTCGTGTGTTAGATGGAGGTGTAACAGTATTTGATGGAGTAGCAGGAGTAGAATCACAATCCGAAACAGTGTGGCACCAAGCTGATAAGTACAAAGTTCCAAGAATCTGCTTTATCAATAAGCTAGATAGAACAGGTGCTGATTTTTATGCTGACTTAGATTCAATTCACGCTCGCTTAACAAAGAACGCATATCCAATACAATTACCTATTGGAACAGAAGAAAACTTTAATGGAATTATTGATTTACTTACAGAAAAAGCATATATCTACAAAGATGATTTAGGAAAAGATATAGAGGAAACTGATATTCCGGATGACATGAAGGAGAAAGTAGAAGAATATCGCCCTAAATTATTAGAAGCGATCGCAGAAAATGATGAAGAAGTAATGGAAAAATACTTAGATGGAAAGGAAGTAAGCTTAGAAGAATGGAAATCTGCATTGCGAAAAGCTACAATTAGTGGAGAATTTTTCCCTGTTATGTGTGGATCAGCACTTAAGAACAAAGGCGTGCAAAAGCTTTTGGATGCTGTTTGTGATTATCTACCTTCACCTTTGGATGTTCCAGATATAGAAGGATTTAATCCAAAAGACGAAGAAGAAAAAATGACTCGAAAGGCAAGTGACGAAGATCCTTTTGCAGCATTAGCATTTAAAGTTGCAGTAGACCCTTTTGTTGGTAAATTAATTTTCTTCCGCGTATATTCTGGAACCTTAAAAGCTGGTTCATATATTTTAAACTCCTCTAACGGCAAAAAGGAACGACTCGGCAGAATTGTGAGAATGCATGCAAACTCCAGAGAAGAAGTAGAAGAAGTATATGCAGGTGAAATTGCAGCAGCTGTTGGATTAAAAGATACAGTTACAGGAAACACAATCTGCGATCCAGAGAAACCAGTTGTATTAGAATCAATTACTTTCCCCGCTCCTGTTATTAGCGTTGCTATTGAGCCAAAGACTAAAGCAGACCAAGAAAAAATGGGTATTGCTTTGGCTAGGCTCGCTGAAGAAGATCCAACTTTTGTTGTTTCTAGCAATGATGAAACTGGACAAACAATCATATCTGGAATGGGAGAGCTTCACTTAGAGATCATTGTGGACAGAATGAAGCGCGAGTTTACTGTGGAAGCAAATGTTGGCAGACCTCAAGTTGCGTACAGAGAAACAATCCGCAAGCTTGCAGAAGCACAAGGAAAATATATTAAGCAATCTGGTGGACGCGGACAATATGGTAATGTTTGGTTGCGCTTAGAACCTATGGAAGAGGGTGGAGGACATGAATTTGTAAACGAAATTAAAGGCGGCTCTATTCCAAATGAATTTATTCCAGCTGTTGGTAAAGGTGTTAAAGAAGCAGTAGACAGTGGAGTTGTGGCTGGCTATCCAGTGGTTGATGTTAAGGCAACTGTTTATGATGGATCTTATCATGATGTTGACTCTTCGGAAATCGCTTTCAAAATCGCAGCTGTTATGGCTTACAAAGCAGCAGCTAAAATTGCAAACCCAGTTTTGCTTGAACCTATAATGAAAGTCGAAGCAGTAACTCCAGAGGAATTTATGGGAGATGTGGTAGGAGATTTAAACTCAAAACGAGCAAAGATTTTGGAAATGACTGATAGGGGAAACATGAAAGTTGTGCTTGCAGAAGTTCCACTTTCCGAGATGTTCGGTTATGCCACAGCTCTTCGTTCTATGACCCAAGGCAGAGCAAGTTATTCAATGGAATTCTTAAACTATCAAGAAGTTCCAAAAAATGTAGCTCAAGAAATTATTGCTAAAAAGGGCGGGGGAGACGCGGATGCGGACGCCGAGAAGAAGGAATAATGTCGCAAGATAAGGTAGTACTTAGGTTTGATGAAGTAAGTTTTGAATATGCTTCCAATAGAAAGCTTCTGAACGAAGTTGATTTTTCGTTGCGCGAAAACAGCCGAATTACTTTAATGGGTCAAAACGGAGCTGGTAAAAGCACAATCTTTAATTTAATTGCGGGTGGAATTACTCCAACTTCTGGTAAAGTATCCAGAACTCCAAATGATGCTACTGTGGCGCTATCTCGCCAAGTGATGCCAGAGGAAGCAAAAGAAATGACTATACAAGAATTTTTTGCCACTGCATTTACGGAAAAGCAATATAACTTAGATAAACAAATTAAAGATATTTTTAAAGTGGTTCATCTTGTTAATATAGATTTAGATAAAAAGATTAAAACATTATCTGGTGGGCAACAAGCGCGCATCTTACTAAGTCATGCCCTCATCCAAAATCCAGACATTTTACTTTTAGATGAGCCAACTAATAATTTAGACAAACAAGGTATAGAACATTTAACTGGATTCCTCATGATGTACGAAAAAACAGTGCTTGTTATTTCTCATGATGCAGATTTTTTAAATACTTTTTCCGAAGGAGTGCTGTACCTAGATTCCCACACACAAAAGATGGAGCAATACACTGGTAACTATTTTGTGGCAGTGGAGGAGATTAAAAATAGGATAGAGCGAGAGAACAAGCAAAACGCTCGTATGATTGCCCAAATTAAGGAAAAGCGCGCCCAGTCCGAAGTGTTTGCCCACAAAGGTGGTAAGTTACGCGGGGTTGCAAAAAAGATGCGTGAATCTGCGGAAGCAGCTGAGGAAAGTATGGTTGATGTGCGCAGAGATGATAAAACTATTCGTGATTTTAGTATTCAATCACAAGAGTTTGATTCATCTTTTGATGGTAAGATAATGTCTTTGGATTCTGTTAGTATACTTAAAGATGGCGAGGTTGTGGAAAAGGAGTTAGATAGGGTAATCCGCAGAAATGAGCACTTGCTTATTGCTGGGCCAAATGGAATTGGCAAAACAACTATGTTAGAAAAGATAGCCACAAACAAAGACAATCATTTTAATGTTTCTAAAGAGGTGCGTGTTGGATATTACAAACAAGATTTTTCTAATTTAGATTACGATCAAACAGCATATGATGCTTTAGTTGATGTTTTAGAGGGTAATGATAAGCAAGATGAAACCTTAATTCGCTCTACTGCAGCTGGATTTTTGCTAGATGGCAAGTTACTCGCAAGTGATATTCGTTCTCTTTCGGAAGGGCAAAAAGGTTTACTTTCTTTTTGTAGATTAGTTTTGATGAAGCCTGCGTTACTTATTTTAGATGAGCCTACAAACCACATCAATTTCCGTCATCTGCCAATCATTGCGAAAGCTTTGGATGAGTATAAAGGATCTTTGATTATGGTTTCCCATATTCCAGATTTTGTAGAGAAAATTAGGATTGATGATATTATTGATTTGGATGCGGTAAAATAAAAAATTAGGTAGAGCGATATACATGGACCAAAAACAAGCATTAAAAATTTTAAAAAAAGGTAAAAATGTTTTTTTAACAGGTCCTGCGGGATCAGGTAAAACATATATACTGCGGGAGTTTATAGAACACCTAAAAAAGGAAAATAAAAAGCATGCTGTTACTGCTTCTACAGGCATTGCTGCAACACACATTGATGGTACTACAATACATTCGTGGGCAGGGGTTGGGATAAACGAAAGCCTTACTGGAAGAGAATTACAAAAACTTGCAGACAACGAACACATTCAAGAACGTTTTTTGGCGTGCGATGTATTAATCATCGATGAGATTTCTATGATAGATGCACGGCTTTTGGAATTATTAGATGAGGTCTGCAAGGCAGTTAAACGAAGCGCGCAACCTTTTGGTGGATTGCAGATTATTATGTCTGGTGATTTTTTTCAGCTTCCACCAGTACGTACAGATAAATCCAAAGCTATTTTAGCTTACAATGCCCCTTCTTGGAAAAATGCCAAGCTTTCTGTTTGTTATTTAGATGAGCAGTATCGTCATATGGACGAAGCATTTTTACAAGTCCTAAATGACATTCGTTCTAACAATGCTAACCACGAAACAGAAGAAGCTCTTTCTGCACGTTACAATCAAAAAGTTAAAAGCCGCGAATATGTAACTAAACTTTTTTCTCGCAACAAAGATGCAGATACTGTTAACGAGTTAGAACTAGAAAAATTAGATTCCGAGCCATATGCATATACTATGCACGCAAAAGGTGACAAGGCTGCTATCAATCAATTAAAAAAAGATTATAACAAAATCCCACAAGAGCTTGTTTTAAAAGTAGGTGCTCGGGTTATGTTTACCAAAAATAAGTTTGAAAGGGGATATGTAAATGGCACAATGGGGGAGGTGGTAGATTTTTGGGAAGATGATGACGAGCTTATGCTACCTATTGTACGATTAAAAAGCGGTAAAACTATTCATGTTGGCTTGGGTAGTTGGTCTATGGAACACAATGGTTTGGTGATTGCCTCTATTATCCAAGTTCCACTTCGCCTAGCTTGGGCTATTACTATCCACAAATCACAGGGTATGACACTGGATACTGCAGAAATAAATTTAAGTAATACATTTGGCCATGGCATGGGATATGTTGCTTTGTCTCGTGTTCGCTCGCTGGCTACATTAAATTTAACTGGGTTTAATTCTAGGGCTTTTTTGGTAGATCCAGAGGTTAGTGAGATGGATAAGGAGTTTAGGGAGATGAGTGATTGAATTATTAGCTAAAAGATAGTAATTTTAATATATTGATAGAATTGTAAAATAATCATAAATCAGTTATATGCCAGAAAATTTTGAACAACCAAATAAAGTAGCTCCAGAAGGAGAAACAAACAAAGGAAAAGAAGATATAATATCTTTAATTAAATCCTTTGATTTGGCGCATATAACTTTAGACATGGATGAGATACTTAA
>CAZXOU010000002.1:0-25190 GCA_964642355.1 uncultured Gammaproteobacteria bacterium | reverse complement strand
TTTTGTAATTCTTTTCTTTCAACCAATTTTAAATCTCTTAATCTGGCTACATAATATTATTCCTGGAAATGATTTTGGTTGGGCTATTATTGCTCTAACGGTAATTATAAAACTTGTTTTATGGCCTTTAAGCGCAAAATCTTTACACTCACAAAAAGCCTTACAAGATATACAGCCAAAAGTAGATGAGCTTCGTAAAAAATTCAAAGACCAGAAAGAAGCAATGGGTAAGGAGTTAATGAATTTATATAAACAAGAGAAAGTTAGTCCTTTTTCTTCTTGTTTGCCTCTTTTAATTCAACTTCCATTTTTACTTGCAATATTCCAAGTATTACGTGAGGGTGTTGTTGCAGGAAACGTAGAGCGTTTATATGGGTTTGTATCCCAACCAGAGGCAGTAGAAACAATTTTTCTTGGATTTTTAAATCTAGAATCCCCAAGCTATATCTTAGCTCTTACAGCAGGTGCTTTACAGTTCTATCAAACACGAATGCTTACTCATAATAAACAACCGAAAGTTCCCGGAGCTAGTGATGAGAGTATGACAAGTATGATGAACAAACAAATGATGTATGTTGCTCCCATCATCACAGTTGTGTTTGGTGCAACACTTCCAGGAGGCCTAACACTTTACTGGACCATGAACACTTTAATTACATTGATTCAGCAAATTATTGTACTTGGTAAAAAAAAGAAGGACGAAAAAGTGGAGGTGTTACCAGCAAACTAGTTAAAATTATATGTTACTGGATTTTGAGGATATAATAGACATGCCAGTAGAAACTCAATCAGGTGACCAACTTGGTAAAGTTGATGGTCTAATTTTAGATATTGAAACTCATATAATATATCAATATACTGTAAAGCCTACAGGAATTTCACATTTATTTGATAAACAAGAACTACTTATTGGTCGCAATCAAGTGGTTAGTATTTCTAAAGACAAAATGACAGTATATGACGGAACATATACTGAGCCAAGTCAAAAAAAAGTCCTAGTAAAAACAGGGTATTAGCCCTGTTTTTTGATTATTCTTTTTTCGCCCAAGACTTTAATTGAAATCTGTATTGAGTCCTTAAATAAAGCTTTATCTACGCGCTCTGGCCACTCCACAAAACATATATAATCTTTGTCTTTAATATATTCTTCAAATCCTATAGGTTGATTAGCTTTATCTAGACGATATAAATCTATATGACACATATACTTGGCTTTATATTTTTTTTGGGCAGCCGTAGGAAGGTCATAAGTTTTAATAATAGTGAAAGTTGGGCTTGTAATATTTTGTTTAATTCCAAGTTCGCGAGCTATCATCTGAACTAATGTAGTTTTACCAGCGCCAAGAGTGCCGCTTAAAGTAATTACATCTCCGCCTTTAAGATTATTCAAAAAATCTTTTGCAAACTCTTGTAAATTCTCTAAAGATTTAATTTTGTGACTTGTTGTTCTCATATATGGAAAAATTTTAAGTTGCGTGAATTATAGACACAGCACCAGGAACTACTTCAACCTCAATAGGAGATGTAAGTTGCTTTTCTATATCAGCTATAACGCTTATAGTTTTTTGTTTAGATTTTATTGTAATTTTTTTTACTGGAAATATAGACTCAGGAATATATTGGTCACTATTATTTCTACGAAGCATCTTATCTATTAAAGATGCATTTGGATGATACGCTATCACTGCCTCAAGTATTCCATCGGACGGATTAAATTTTTTTAAATCATCACCTGCTTGTTGATTATAAATATCAGTATTACATACACTAATATGATGATCTCTATACATAGAGCTGACAGTGTATGACCTAAATCCTAAAGCACATTTTTTAGGAAACACGGCAGCCGTAATAAAGTAGTGCCTATTATTAAGCATACCCAAATCAACAGATATTATTTGGTTTGATGCTAGTGCATTTACAGCTTTTTGCGAATAAGACATGCCCAACATAGGAGCAATTGCGCTGGATTCGCTAATTGGAATAAATCCAAATGTAAATTTAAATCCTTCTTGTTTTTGTAAATTTAATACGTTATTTAACACCCTGCTAGCAGTTGCATCATCCCCTACTGCAATAAATATTTTTACTCCTACTGCTACACAATCTTTTATACTCCATGGTAAATCATTTAATCTGGCAAGTTTTATTTTTCTTCCACTTATACCAGCTTGAGTCAACCACAAATCCAACCTATCTATTTTATGATGGTGTTTTTCGTACACCCAGTCATCAATAAAATAGGCATACATACCTTAATCTTCCTTTGATGGTTTTTGCACGTCAGAAGGCTTTGTTTCTTCTTCTACACCTTCTGCAGAAACTGAGCAATGACCATTTAAAACAGCTCCAGGCTCTATGGAAAGTATTTTTGTAATAATGTCTCCTGCTATTTTTGCACTTGAACCAATCTCAAGATTGTCATTTGTGCTTACATTACCTTCTATCTCACCTCTTACGCTCGCATTAGCTGCCTCTACATTGGCTTTAATCTTAGCGCCCTCATCTACACGTAAATTTCCTTTTGTTTTCATACTGCCATTTACTATACCTTGGACATGAACATCTCCCTCGCTTGTAAAATCTCCTTCCACCTTAACACTTGCTCCGATTACTGTTTCTGCATCTCCTTCTTTCATCTCAAATCCTTCTGACCGACCCTCCTTATCATTTGAATTAAACATTGCCATAATATATATTAGTAATGATGATTACCACCTAAGCGGATTTATATAGTATACTAGAACAGGCAACACCTTACAATTATTAGTTGAGAAGGGACTATAATAATAAACATACACTGTATTGATACGTATTGAACAGTTCATAATGTGTTGAACAATATATGTTCTGATGTTTTTCTCTTTTCCTTCCCTCTTGTGTTGTGTAAAATTTCACTTGGGCCGAGTACTCGAGGTTAAGTGAAATTTTAAGAGGAATAGGTGCACGTAAGTCGCAGCAGCCGAGCTTGCTCGGATGTGGAGACTGAAGTGCAACTACGACGAGTCCCCATAGTTTAATGGATAAAACAAGAACCTCCTAAGTTCTAGATCTACGTTCGATTCGTAGTGGGGACACCATAAAATAAATTAATATTAAATTTTCCAAGTTCAATTTTAAATACTAGGACTTAAATATAGATTTAAGATGTTCATCTTATGTTAGGTGTATTGAACAATGTAGTTCAATACATATTTTTATACTAATATTAGCCATTTAAAAGTTATCCCCAGTGCCTGTGAATTGTGTGTGTAAATACCTATTAATAAACATATGTATAAGTTGGGCACAATAAACAGGCCTATGATAGAACCAAAACAAGTGCATACTTAATAACAACCTTTACTATGAGCCACACACACATCCATACACCAAAGGTGTGGATATAAAATGACTTATATTGGCTAGTATTAGTTAAATATTCTGTTTTTCCACGGAATCCACAGTATTATAATAATTAGTATTAAGTATTTATACAAAAAGTATATTATATATAATACATTAGACACTGAACTTATTTCAGTTTATAATTACACTACTAAATAATTATCAAGTAATTATTTGAATATATGTCAACGCAGATTTTAACAGATCAGGATTTTAAGCAGGAGGTAGAGGAATCCAAAGGAGTGGTGTTAGTAGATTTTTGGGCGCCTTGGTGTGGGCCTTGTAAAATTCAAGGGCCAATTGTGGACGAACTTTCAAAAGAGATTAAGGATGCTAAAATCACAAAACTTAATGTGGATGAAAACCAAACCACAGCTTCCACTTATGGGGTAATGAGCATACCAACTATTATAATTTTCAAGGACGGAAAACCCCAAGAGACATTAGTAGGACTTCAGCAAAAAGAAGTATTAGTTTCTAAGTTAGGAGAAGTCGCAAAATAAATTAGTATGTCTAATTTAGAAAATGTAATTATAATAGGGTCTGGCCCTGCGGGCTATACGGCTGCGCTATATACCTCTAGGGCTGAGCTTAAACCTGTTTTGTTTTCTGGAATTGAGCCAGGAGGCCAACTAACTACCACTACAGATGTAGAAAATTTTCCAGGATTTCCAGAAGGAATTCAAGGTCCAGAATTAATGCAAAAGTTTCGTGATCAAGCAGTAAAATTTGGTACTAAAATTATTGATAAAGCTGTAGATAAGGTTGATTTTAAAGCAACTCCTTTTAAAGTTTGGGTTGGGAGCGATGAGTATCATGCTAAATCTATTATTGTTGCAACAGGAGCAAGTGCTATGTGGCTGGGATTAGATAATGAACAAAAACTGCGTGGAAAAGGTGTATCAAGTTGCGCAACTTGTGATGGGTTCTTTTTTAAAGATAAAGATATTGTATTGGTTGGAGGAGGGGATGTTGCAATGGAAGATGCGATTTTCCTAACAAAATTTGTAAAATCTGTTAAAGTTCTTGTAAGAAAGGATAAGCTTCGCGCAAGTAAGATTATGCAAGAGCGCGTTAAAAAGAATCCAAAAATAGAATTTATTTGGAACACAGAAGTTGTAGATGTGCTTGGAGAAAATAAAGTAGAGGGTGTGAAAGTAAAGAATAATAAGACTAATGAAGAATCAGAAATTGCTTGCGAAGGGCTTTTTGTGGCAATAGGGCACAAACCAAACACTGAAATTTTTAAAGACCAGTTAGAGCTTGATAAAAAGAATTACCTTGTGCTTAAAGATCATTCAATGACCAGCATAGAGGGTGTGTTTGGAGCAGGGGATGTGCATGATCACGAATATCGCCAAGCAGTTACTGCAGCTGGAATGGGATGTGCAGCAGCTATTGAGGCAGAGCGGTGGTTAGAAAGCCAAGCTTAGATTTGACACAATAAAAAAGCTATGATAGTATTCAAGTGGTGGTTTGAATATTATTTATTTTAACCCGCCTCATCCCGCCTCTTCGGCGGGCAGACGGCGGGCAGGGGAGACATTTTTATGTCAGCTTTTACCAATGCAATGGCTCAACTAGATGTAGCCGCAGAAAAATTAAATCTAGACCAAAAGGTCATAGGCAGACTTAAGGAACCAAACAAAGTTCATGAGTTTGAGATATCTATTAAACTAGATGATGACACTAAGAAATCATACAAAGGATATCGTGTGCAATTCAATAATGCCAGAGGTCCGTATAAGGGTGGTATTAGGTTTCACCCGCAAGTGGATTTAGATGAGGTTAAGGCTTTGGCTTTTTGGATGGCAATTAAAACTGCTGTTGTAGATATTCCTATGGGAGGAGGAAAAGGCGGGGTTGAGGTTGACCCAAAAGAACTTAAGGAGTCAGAACTCGAAAAAATAGCACGTGGATGGGTTTCTAAGATAGTAGATCATATTGGACCCCAAAAAGACGTTCCAGCTCCAGATGTAAATACTAATCCAGATACCATGAAATGGATGGCAGATGAGTTTGAAAAAATAACTAATGATAAGACTCATGCCTCATTTACGGGAAAGCCTATTAAATCTGGTGGAAGCGAGGGTAGGGGTGCTGCAACTGGGCAAGGTGGATTTTACGCTTTAGAAGAAATTGCTGAAAAATTGGGATTAAAACCAGAATCCAGCTCAATTATAATACAAGGAATGGGAAATGTTGGGTATAATTTTGCAGTTTTAGCCCATAAAGCTGGATATAAGATTGTTGGAATGAGTGATTCTAAAGGAGCTATATATAATGCAGAAGGCTTTGACCCAGAGGAAATTCAGAGAGTAAAAAGAGAGAAAGGGTCTGTCATGGATTTCGAAGACGCAACAAAATTAACTAACGAGGAATTATTAGTTGAGGAGTGTGATATTTTAGCGCCTGCAGCGCTTGAAAATCAACTTACAAGCGCAAATGCAGGCAAAGTTAGGGCTAAGGTCGTTTTAGAACTTGCAAATGGTCCTACGACGCCTGAGGCAGATAAGATTCTTTGGGAGAAAAAGATTTATGTTGTGCCAGATGTGCTAGCAAACGCAGGCGGAGTTACTGTTAGCTACTTTGAATGGGATCAAAATTTAAAGAACGAACATTGGACAGAAGAAGAGGTTTTGCAGAAATTAGAGCCTATTATGAAAGATTCGTTCGAGGAAATCTGGAAAACGCACGAGGAACACAAAGTAGATCTCCGTACTGCGGCATTTATGCTAGCTGTGAGCCGGATTGTTCGCGCGATGAAGTAGGTAGATATCTATATCCGTTTTTGTACTTCACCATACACAACTGACCGATGTCTGATGGCGACTATTATCACATTTTCTTTTTTGATTTTAAAGACAATGCGGTAATCACCTACCCTAAGCTTCCAATATCCTTTGATAGGATACCTAAGTGGTTTGCCGTACTGATCTGGCTTGGTTGCAAGGCGTTCGCCAATAGCGCGTTGTACGCTATTTTTGTGCTTGGTGTCTATTTTTGGTATGTCGTCGCGCACTACAAGGCTGTGATAGGTAATGATATATGTTATTTCCATGCGTCATCATGCGAGACATAGCTTGCATCACCAGTATCTCTCTCCTGTGCTAGCATACCCAACTGCATATCTTCTTCAAGGTCTTTTTTATTAACAGGAAAAATTTCTATTTTATCATTACTAGTCTTAACAAGATATTGGCTTGTTTTGAATTTATCCCTCCAAGGTTTTGGTAAAGTGATTTGTCCTCGGGAAGTTGCTTTGGTTATAGTAGTCATAAATATATAAGTAAGAAAATAAGAAATTCTTATTTTTATGTTATACTAATGCAGATTTAGTGTCAACTTTGTTTTTGTTGTATAATACATATATGCAAACACAAGATTCACATTTTTTAAATCCAAGTCATATTATTTCTCAAATAGATATTAAAGCCGGCTCACAAATCGGAGATCTTGGCTGTGGAGCTGGATATATGTCTTTTGCATCAAGTGGGGCAGTTGGAGAAAAAGGAAAAATATACGCAGTTGATATACAAAAAGGAGTATTAGAACAAGTAAAAAAAGAAGCTCAAGTAGAAAATATCAAGAATATAGAGATATTATGGGCAGATTTAGAAGTTCCAGGTGCATCTAAGATTCCAAATCAATCACTTGATGCAGTATATTTAGTAAATGTGCTTTTTTTCTTGAATAATAAAGAAGTTGCTTTTAGTGAGGCAAAAAGAATGCTTAAATCTGATGGTCAGCTTTTGGTGGTAGAGTGGCTTTCTGGGGATATGTCTATTGGCCCTCCTGCAGATAAAAGAGTTCCCAAAGAAACTATCACACAACTTGCAAGTTCTACTAACTTTAGCCAAATAAAAGACATAGATGCTGGTAAATATCACTATGGTGTGTTATATAAGAATACATGATTGATACTATTTTACATTTATTATCTCCAGCTTATCTTTTTAATAAAAATTTAGGAGAGTTTACTTCAGATTTGGCCGTTGTATATATTAGTTTTAATGTTGGGTTAATTGTTTTAGCAATTTTAATACCAAGATTAGCAAAAAAAGGTGATCTGTTCGCAAATAAAGCATCATCTAAATTCAAAAGCTTTGCATGGACTATGGGAGCTTTTGGAATAATATTATATATCTTCCGCCAGATAAATATTTTTTATTTAAGTGCCCCTATATTAATACTTGTTTGGCTAATTATATTAATATTTTGGCTAATTAAAGTACTTAATTATTGGTTGCGTGTAGTACCAAAACGTAGAAGCGCTGTGCTTGGTGATACTAAAAAGCAAGAATATATTCCATAATGCCCTCTTCAACACAATATCGTGGCACATGGGGAGAAAAAGTTGCTTCTTGGTATCTAGAAGGACAAGGCTATAAAATCATCACAACTCATTTTACGACCAGATTCGGAGAAATAGACCTTATTATGCGAGATGGTAATGAGGTTGTTTTTATTGAAGTTAAAACACGATTGAAAAATGTTTATGGATTAGCAGAGCAGTCAGTTGATAAACAAAAACAAAAGCGTTTAAAGAAAACAATTTTAGCTTATATTAGTAAAAATAATATAGAGAGTTTTAGATTTGATATTATTGCCATTACTAAAAGAAAAACAAGTAAAACAATTAGTATTAGGCATCATAAGGCCTTATCCGATATATTTGATCACTAAACTGAAAAGGTTTTCCATAAGCTATACACAGACTTACCCACATACTACCTATTTTTGTCTAGTTTGGGCGTTTTATTTTTATCTAATATGAGCTACAATTGAATTAATAGTTCTTTCAAGTCTAATCATAATTATTCAGCAGGAGGCAAGTAGTCAGAAACTTATTCTTTCTCTTTTAATCAATCAAAAGAGGAGGCATGAGCAAAGACTGCTTGCCTCTTCTGTTAATAACACAGAATCCTCGGGGGATAGGACAAAAATATTATGATTAAGGCACTACATTTTTTTAATAGTTCTTTCAAGGTCGCACAATCTATTGTTGTTACTCTGGTTCTCGGTATAATTTTAACCGTGGCTTTTGTGTTTTTGTCAAATTCGGTAAGTGCAGCTCCAATGCCAGATGTTTCAAGCCCTGCACAAGGACAGAGATTTGGAACTCCTTTGCCAGTTATCTCTGGAGGAGCGCTTGGGGCAAGCGAGGTTCTTGTATATATAGATGACGTGCTGAACGGTACTGCTGATGTTACAAATGATCTATTCTCTTATACTCCTTTCTTGGCTTTAAATTCTGGGGACCACTCAATTCAGTTGCAATCTCGGGATGCAGTTATATCTCAATTAGGCGAGAAAACAATTCCAACTTCAATTACCATTATTCCAAATCCTTCACCTACATTATTAGCCCCAACACAAGGTGCGCGTTTAGGTCAGAGTAGGGCTTGGGTTGGCGGTGTAGCGCAAAATAATTCTTTAGTTAGAATTTTAGTTGATGGAGAAGAATATGCTCGCACAGAAGTTCGGAATCATTCATCTGGAGTTGGCAGCTTTGGTGTGGCCTTAGTGGATCTACCATTTGGTGGACACGCAGTTACTGCAATTGCCAGGGACTCTCGCGGTAAAGAAAGTTTTCCTTCTGAAGTTTTAGTTATTACAATCATGCCGTCTACTCCTGCACCTGTTTTGATGAGGCCTGTTGTAAATGCAGATTCCGGAATTGAAAGACCTTTTATTACTGGGCTTGCAAAAAGCGGATTGATTATTGCTATAGTAGTTGATGATAAGATTTCTTATCAGATGCCTTTGGGGTTAAACGATAGCGGTGTAATTTCTTTTTCTTGGCAACCAACAGAGTCGCTTGGGCTAGGTCGTCATAAGATAGAAGCTTTTACCTCGGACCAAGGAAAGCTTTCAAATAATTCCGAAGCAATTTATTGGCAAGTAGGAGATGTTGCTCCACCTTCAGAAACTGTTCCAGAAGAAACCATCCCAACTACAACAGAACCAGAAGAGCCCTTAGGTACAGGTGGCCCAGAAGTGGATGAAACTCCTTTAACTGTGGCTGAGCCAGAAGAGTCAACACCTTTGACTGTTAAAGATGATTTAGATGAAGAAGTTGATGAGATTGAAGAGCCTATTGTGCCTGATGTAATTGATCCTATTGTAGAAGAGGATGAACCAGAGGAAATAAGTGGCAGGGTGGTGGCTGATGATGAGGGTGTGTTAGGAGAAACTGATGGCCCAACAATGGAAGATGATGATAGGCTTGCGCAAACTGATGATACTGAAAAAGAGGACGATATTACAGAAATTACTCCAGGGGCTGTTGTGCGCACCACACCAGATGATAGCGAGGCAGGAGAATTTACATTTAACACTTCCTTGATTATAGGTATTGTAATTTTGGTATTTTTATTGCTTTCAATTTTAGTTTGGTATATTCAAGAAAAAAGAGCTCAATTAGGTGAGCGAGTTGTTAATATTTTCCGCGAGGATGAGGCATCTAATTTTAGAGGAGAAGGCGACTTAGGAGGTGATCCAATGGGTAGTGATCCAGATACTAAGGATCCTATAGATATTGGTATGGATTTTCCAAGTGATATAGATTTTGACAGTTCTTCATCTACTCGTCTGCCAGGAGATATGCATACTGATGCTATTCGCCCGCCCGCCGGTGAGGCAGGCCCACCAGAAGATAAAAAAGACGATGATAAGTCAGATTTTCCTCCAGAACCTCCAAGTTCAGAGCCGCCTCGTTTTGATCCACCTTTTGACGAACCTTCTAGTCCCCCAGACAGGAGATCAGACAGGGATTCAGATTCTAAAGAAAATCTTCCTCCGCCTCCACCGCCGATGTTTTAATATATATTAAGTAAAAAAAGACCACCTACAGTTTCCAGCTGTAGGTGGTTTAAGTTTAAAGAGCGATTGCGTCACGGTTTGCTTTTTATCTATCTTCGAGAAGCGACTGGAGTCGTTCTATCTCTTCATCTATATTCTGCGTGAATGCGGAAGCGTGTATACCATCTGGATCGATTACTCTGGCGGTTTCAATTAACTGCTTTTTCTGATCCTCCAATTCTGCGATGCGCTGCTTGATATCCTGTTCTTTACTCATCTTGTTCTCCTTATGTTTGTGTTTTGCATGGCAGAATGTCGCAAGACTTCATAAAGATTATCTACAAGAAGACTGCCATCAGCAACAGCGAGAAGCACATCAATTTTGACTGCCAATAACATCTGTCCCAGTAGTAGATTATCATCGCGATGTACAAAACGATTTCCAATACACGCAGTACTACTGCTTCATCGAGTATTTGCGGATCTCCGAAAAGCCTGAAAAGTTGCAATAGGCTAATTAGGATAAACAGAACAACATCCAGGGGATTAACGTCGTCCACGAATCGTATCATTGTAATTCTCCTTCTAGTTGTGCTTGAGTTTATTTCTCATCGAGATGCGACTGGAGTCGCTGGATTTCATCAGTCAACTTTGCTATATAGTATTGCTAAGGCATTATTTCCGAGGATTTAGGCTCAAAAACAAGGTATTTAGTTGCCCTACCCCCACAAGATTTAGAGAATTTAGCTAAAAAAGAGGAAAAAAAGCTACAAGAAAAAAAGGAAACAATCCAAAAAACAATCATACAATTACAGTCTTTTGCAAAAGAAACTAAATATTCAATCCCAAAAATAGTATTTATATCAGAAGAAGATATAGAGCAATATCTATACAAACAATCGGAAATTTGGAATAAAAGCACTATAGGAGCTGATAAAACCGCAACTTGGTGGGGGTTTCAGGATAGTGGTTTTGTTCAAAATTATGAAAAATGGATTGATTGGTTTTGGGAAGATCCAATATCAAAAGACATATCACTTAAGCTATTAAGCAATAGATCTGCTGAAAAAGTAAAAGAAAAGCAGTTTGAACGAAGGCAAATTAAATTTTGGAGAAAAGTAGATGATTTTACTGGAACTATTTGGATATGCGGTAATTATATAATTATGTTAGTTCTTAATAATCATCCTTATTACTTAGTAGAAATACATGACTCTGTATTAGCGCACAATATGCGGGAAATGTTTAAAGCAATATGGAAAGATATAAAATAATTGCAATTTTTAACTATTATGCTATTGTATATGTAGGTTAGTTTACAGTATGTAGACTAGCTTCTTTTTTTAAAATAATTTATATGTCTAAAGAAGTATTACAAGCAATCAAAGCAATTTGTGAAGAAAAACATATTCCAGTGGAATCTGTTTTAACTACAATAGATCAAGCATTAGCTGCAGCATATCGCAAGGATTTTGGCGATAGAATGCAGAATTTAAAAGTTGAGTTCAATCCGGAAACAATGGACATCAAAGTTTTTGATGTGAAAGAAGTTGTGGAAGATCAAGAATTAGATGAAGAAGGTAATGTTGTTGTTGATGAAGATGTTAAAGAAAAAGAAGATGCTAAAGACGAGAAAAAGGAAGACAAGAATGAAAAATCTGACAAAGAAGATAAGAAAGAAGAGCGAGATCCTTCGACTGCATCTCAGGATGACGGGGTAGCCGAAGAAGACTTGTCCGCCGAAGAGGCGGAGGAAGAAGAAAGGTTTAATCCAAAAACTCAAATAATGATTTCAGAAGCTAAAGAGATTAAAAAGAGTGTGAAGCTCGGCGAAGAATTAGTGCAAGAATTAGAAGTTCCAGGTGAGTTTGGCAGAATGGCAGCACAAACAGCCAAGCAAGTTATCATCCAGCGTTTGCGAGAAGCAGAGCGCGAAGTTGTGTTTAACGAATATAAGGACAAAGAAGGAGAGCTTATTAATGGATCAATACAAAGAACAGAAGCTGGAAATGTATTGGTTGATATTGGGCAAGCAACAGCAGTAATGCCTCCCCAAGAGCAGGTTAAGGGCGAGCACTATGCTCCGGGAACGCAATTGCGCTTCTATATTAAATCAGTTGCCACATCTAGCCGCGGGCCAGAAGTTATTGTATCTAGAACAGACAAAGAGCTTGTTCGCCAGCTGTTTATTATGGAAGTGCCAGAAATTGTAGATGGAGTTGTTGAGCTAAAATCTATTGCACGCGAACCTGGCAATAGATCTAAAATTGCAGTTTACACAGAAGAGGAAAATGTAGATCCAGTTGGTTCTTGTGTGGGACAGCGTGGTACAAGGGTTCAGTTTATAATCAACGAGCTTGGTGGAGAGAAGATTGATATTATTGAGTGGGATGATAATGATATTGATTTTATTAAAAATGCTTTAGCACCTGCCAAAGTAGTTGATGTTGAGTTAAATGAGGAAGCTAAAGAAGCAACTGCCAGAGTTTCTGAGGATCAATTTTCTTTGGCTATTGGAAAGCAAGGGCAGAATGTTCGTTTGGCGTCTGGTTTAACTGGCTGGAAGATTGATATAAAGGAAAGCGGTGAAACTGACGAAGAAAAAGAAGAAGAAAAAACTGAGGAAGATAAATCATCTGAAGAAGATTCAAAAGAAAAATCAGAAGAAGAAACCAAAGAAGAGAAAGAGGAGAAAAAAGAAGAGAAAAAACCTAAAGAAGAAAAATCTTAAAATATTTTACTAATTATAATAGTTATTAATACTATATTATGTCTAATTATTTATTTTTTTCAATAGCAACATCAATATTGGCTATTGCAGCAGGGGGAGTGCTTTCAGCTTGGGTAATCGGCAGAAAAGCTGGGAACGATAAAATGAAGGAGATAGCAAGTGCTATCCAAAAAGGATCAAAAGCATATCTTAATCGTCAGTACAGAACAATTGGCGTTGTTGCTTTAATTGTTTTTTTTCTACTTGGCCTAGTGCTAAATTGGCCAACTGCTTGGGGATTTTTAGTTGGAGCAGTGTTTAGTGGAATCGCAGGATATGTTGGTATGAACGTAGCAGTACGCGCTAATGTGCGAACAGCACATGCTGCTAGCAAGAATCTTTCCAAGGCAATGCAAGTTGCTTTACGCGGAGGAGCAGTAACTGGATTTTTAGTTGTGGGACTTGGGTTGTTAGGAGTATCTGGATTCTGGGCAATAACAGGAGATGTAAATGCTTTGATTGGATTGGGATTTGGAGGAAGTTTGATTTCAATTTTTGCTCGATTAGGCGGAGGAATTTTTACGAAAGCTGCTGATGTTGGCGCAGATTTAGTTGGAAAAGTAGAAGCTAATATTCCAGAAGATGATCCTAGGAACCCAGCCGTAATTGCGGACAATGTAGGAGACAATGTTGGAGACACCGCAGGTATGGCAGCAGATTTATTTGAAACTTACGCAGTAACAGCTGTTGCAGCAATGCTATTGGGAGCTCTTTTGTTCCCAGATTTTGGAAACGCGGTTTTGTTTCCATTAGTGCTTGGCGGTATTTCAATTATAGCTTCCTTGATTGGATTATTCTTTGTTCGTCTTGGAAAAAGTGAAAATATAATGGCAGCATTATATAAAGGACTTATAGCTTCTGCGGTTTTTGCTGCAATTGGATTTTACTACGCAACTAATATGATAATGGATGGTAATGGATTATATATTCCAATTAATTTATTTTATTCAGCACTTGTAGGATTAGGCTTAACAGCTCTCTTGGTCATATTCACAGAATACTATACTTCAGACCAATATCAGCCAGTTAAAAATATTGCAGAGGCATCTACAAAAGGCCATGGTCCTAATATCATAGCTGGCTTAGCTGTTTCAATGCGCTCAACCGCGTTGCCAATAATTGCAATTGCTTTGGCAATTTGGGGTGCATATTCTTTGGCTGAGCTATATGGGATTGCGGTTGCGGCTGTAAGCATGCTTTCTTTAACAGGTATAATTGTGGCTATTGATGCGTTTGGTCCTATTACAGATAATGCTGGTGGAATTGCAGAGATGTCAAAGCTTCCAGAAGATGTTAGAGAAATTACAGACAAATTGGATTCAGTTGGAAACACAACAAAAGCAGTTACAAAAGGATATGCAATTGGTTCTGCCGCACTTGCAGCGCTTGTTTTGTTTGCAGCATACTCACAAGAATTTATATTACACGGAAGGGAGTTGCTTTTCCGATTATCTGACCCATTAGTTATCATTGGATTATTCATCGGAGGATTATTGCCGTACTACTTTGGCGCTCTTGTGATGGACGCGGTTTCTAAGTCCGCGCAAAAAGTTGTGGAAGAAGTTCGCAGGCAGTTCAAAGAAATCAAGGGAATTATGGAAGGCAAAGCAAAGCCGGAATATGGAACTTGTGTTGATATTGTAACTAAAGATGCTTTGAGAAAAATGTTTGTGCCGGCTTTGATCCCTGTACTTGCCCCTATTTTAGTTGGATGGCTATTAGGTCCTGTTGCTTTAGGAGGAATGCTAGTAGGTTCAATTATAACTGGAATTTTTGTTGCAATTTCTATGACAGTTGGTGGAGGAGCTTGGGACAATGCTAAAAAATTAATTGAAACTGGTGAGTATGGGGGCAAAGGAAGCGAAGCTCATGCAGCAAGTGTCACAGGTGACACAGTGGGTGACCCTTACAAAGACACAGCTGGCCCTGCAATTAACCCGATGATCAAGGTAATTAATATTGTTGCACTTCTTATAGTTAGCTTTTTAGTCTAACAGCATATGGCTTGGCCACTTCATCGTTATGTAAGCTGGCTGTTTCCTATTTTTAATGCTCTCTTTTTAAAGGAAGCTGTGGGCGTATCTAATGTTCCTCTTAAAGGACCATTTATTCTTGCCTCTAATCATATAAGCATTCCAGATGAATGGGTGATGGTTCAAGTTATCTATAAACATACCAAGCAGCCGATTTGGTTTATTGCGCGTGATGATTATTGGTGGGCACCTTGGTGGACCAAATTTTTAAAGAATGCATTTGCAACTTTGTTGATAGATTGGAAAAATCCAAGCCAAGTATTAGAGCAAGCAAAAGATTCTATCTCAAAAAATAATATAATAGGAATTTATCCGGAGGGAACTCGCAATTTAGATCCAAAAGTTTTAGCAATAGGCAAAACTGGAACAGCGCGCTTAGCGCTCGCAACAGGGGTACCTGTTATTCCGGTTGGGTATTTTGGCCCTCCAATTGCAACTGTATGGGATGTAGTTCGTAATTTTGTATTAAAGCGAAATACAGTAAGCCTTCACTTTGGGCAAGCAATTGATTTATCTGAATTTAAAGATAAGCCAGTAGACCGTAAATTATTACATAATGCAACAGATAAGATAATGGTTGAAATTGGAAAACTAAGTAATAAAAAGCCAAGATTGCATTAATACTTGCATTAGTACTAAATATATAGTATAGTGTGTTTTATTGTTATGAAAATATCAGAAGAAAATCCATCAGAATCTAGCCTTGATTTAATTATCGAATTAGATCGTGCTGACATAGAACAAGATTTGCAAAATACTGCAAAGAAGATTTCTGGTGAATTAGAAATTTCTGGTTTTCGTAAAGGCCAAGCTCCGTATGATATAGTTTCCAAGCACATTGGCGGAGAAGCAAAAATCTACGAGCAAGCTCTTGAAACCGTTGTAAACAGAACTGCCACAAAAGTATTAACAGAAAAGAAATTAAATACTATTGGCCGACCACAGATCTCCATTCAAAAAATGGTGCCACCTTTTGGCATTACCTATAAAGTTGTATTGTCTTTAATGCCCAAGATTGAATTAGGAGATATTTCTAAAATTAAGATAGAGAAGAATGATCAACAGCCCACAGAAGATGAAATCAAAAAAGTAATTGATAATCTTCGAGAGATGCGTGCAAAAGAAGTTGCAGTTAAGCGCGAACTAAAAGATGGTGATAAAGCTGTGTTAGATTTTGATGTTAAGCAAGCTGGTGTTGCAATTGAAAATGGATCTTCTAAAGATTATCCTTTGATAATTGGTGAAGGAAAATTTATTCCCGGATTTGAGGAAAAAGTGGTTGGCATGAGCGCAGGGGAGGAAAAGAAATTTGAATTAGAATTTCCAAAAGAATATTTTGAGAAAACCATGGCCGGTAAAAAGGCTGAATTTGAAGTTAAGCTTAAAGAAGTATTTGAAAGAACGACCCCAGATTTTGATGATGAGTTTGCAAAATCAATGGGCCAGTACAAAACCTCAAAAGAAATGCGAGAGGCAATAACGCATAATTTAGAGCACGAAAAAAAGCGCGAAGAAGAAGAGCGTTTTAATATAGCATCTATGGAGGAGTTAGTAAAAATTTCAAAAATTGGTCAGATTCCAGAATCTGCAATAGCAGAAGAAGCTGAAAAAATGATGCAAGAACTAGAGCAAAGCACAGCACAGCAGGGAATTAAATTTGAAGATTATTTAACAAGTATTAAAAAGAGTAAAGAGGATTTACAAACAGAATTTAAGCCAAAAGCAGAGCATAGACTAAAGATTGGATTAGCTGCTCGTGTTTTTGGAGAACAACAGAAAGTTGAAGTAACAGAGGATGATGTTAAAAAAGAGATGGAAATTGCGAAAAAGGCATATGCAAACCAGCCAGAAATGATGGCTAGATTGGATAATCCGCAATATCAGGATTATGTACGTAATATGCTTAGTAGTAAGAAGGTTTTTGAAAAATTAGCAGAATTAATAAGTAAGAGTTGACATTAATTTTAGTTGTAGTAATATAGCTTTTACGTGATCTTTAGGTTTTGAGAGCGGACGTAGCTCAGTTGGTAGAGCCCAGGTGTATGTGGTTCCCTCATGTTCCACCTCTACCCTGTTGTCGCGGGTTCGAGTCCCGTCGTCCGCTCCAAATATGGGGTGTTGGGTTGTGCTCAGATGCGGTGGGGCGGATCGCCCAGCCTACAGGATAAGGGTATACGTATCCACACCCAACACCCCGCCAAATAGTAGGCACGAGTCTCGTGGGAGACCAAGGGCTCATACCCCGAGAGCTGGTTCGATTCCAAGCATGTCTGCTTTGGGTCATGTATGCTGTCCGCCATCGCGGTATTACATGACCCTTTTTTTATTGCTCAAATTATTTAATTCACGTAATATAAAATCATTATGAAATTTGGTTCACATGTATCAATTGCAGGTGGAACTCCTTTGGCTCCAGAAAGGGCTAGTGATTTAGGGTGCGAAGTCTTTCAATTTTTTTCTAGATCTCCACGCGGAGGAACGCCCCCAGATATTACAGATGAAGCTGCAAAAGAGTTTAAGTCAGAATGCAAAAAACATAATCAATCTGCATCATATATTCATACTCCATATTTTATAAATTTTGCATCAAGCAATAGCAGGATTAAACATGGTTCAGTAGAGGTGGTGAGAACAGAGCTTGAACGCGCAAGCATGCTTGGTTCAAAAGCTGTAATGACTCATCTAGGAAGCGCAAAAGACACAACCCCAAAGCATGCTATTGAATTAACTGCCAAAGGAATTGCAAAAGTATTAAAAGGATACAAGGGTTCTGCCAGATTATTACTTGAACTTTCCGCAGGAGCAGGGGTCGTAATTGGCGCAACATTTCGCGACATGGCTTTGATTATAAAAAAGGCAGAAACAATACTTAGGAAGAGGAACATCATCGGAGTATGCATGGATACAGCGCATGTTTTTGCTTCTGGATATGATTTACGTGATAAGAAAACTGTGAACAAGACCATTAAAGAGTTTGATGAAACAATTAATATAAAACGTTTAGGTGTAATCCATGCAAATGATTCTAAAGTTGATTTTAACGAAAAAAAAGACAGGCATGAACATATTGGCAAAGGCAAAATTGGCAAAGTAGGCTTTGAGATTTTGGTGAACCACCCAAAACTCGCAAATATTGATATGCTTGTAGAAACCCCGCACGAGGGAATGAAAAAAGATATCGCACTCTTAAAAAAGATGCGAAGCTAGCAGTTATAGTATTACTCAATTAGTTAATTACGCGTGCCCGCCAAAGTTGGTAATTGCGTACATAAGGGCAATGCCGCCAATTACCCAAAACAAGTGAATCCAAATGCGCTTTGGGTTTTGTTCGTGGTGTAGTTCTGGAATTAAGTCTGCCATTGCCAGATAAATAAAGTTTCCACTGGCAATTGCAAGTAAAATTGGAATAATGTTTTCTATTTTATCTGCAAACACAAATACTAATACTGCGCCCAGTACACTAGTTAATCCAAATAACACATTCATTAGTGCGGCTTTTATTTTGGAAAGGCCTGCATACACTAAAATAGAAAAGTCAGAAATTTCTTGCGGGATTTCGTGGAGCGCTACGGCTATGGTAGTAGCAACTCCAAGTCGCACATCAACTAAAAACGCACCAGCTATTATGGTGCCGTCTATAAAGTTGTGTAATCCATCTCCAATTAGGTTGTTGGCTATGAGGTGTGTTTTTTTGTGGTCTTTTTCTTTATCCTCGCAAATGCAGTGGTGATAGTGTATTATTTTTTCTATGATAAAAAATCCAACAATACTCAATAACACTACTTGCAGTATGGTGTGCGGCTCTCCATTAAATCCCTCAATTGCCTCTGGTAGTAAATCGAAAAATACTGCCGCAAGTAAAGTACCCACTGCTAATGCAACTAATCTTCGCATCCATATTGTGATTTTCATTTTTTTAGCAAAAATAAGGATGCCAAAAAGCGCTATTAGGCTGACTGCGACAGTTGCAATAATTGCGTATATGATCATATTATTATAAGAATAGCATATTTTGTTCCTTTACAAAAAGTAATGATTTGATATTATACTCTCGTAATATGCGGATATCGTATAAGGGCTATTATGCCTCCTTGCCAAGGAGGCGATACGGGTTCGAGTCCCGTTATCCGCTCCAATAAAATAACCCAGCATGCGCCGGGCTATTTTATTTTCAAATATATTTATTCTATGTAAGTCCAAATGCTTGCGAGCTTAAGTATAGGCCAATGAGTATAGTTACAACCCCTGCGCCAGCATACCAGTTTTTTGCATCCCACCAACTAATCCAACTGGTAAGCGCTTTACTTGGAAGTATCATATAAAAAGCTCCTTTTAGGAAAACCAACCACGCAAGTACAGTTATTACTACTGTGTAAGTGCTTCCTTCCCATATATTGTGCGCAAGTATAGCGACCAAACCCATAACCATGAGCATAAAACCGGTAAAGTAGGTGTGGTACGCGTTTTTGAGAAAGCCATCCATCACCTTACCAAACTCCTTTGTGCGTACCAGTATTGCGACACCCATTATAAGGTACATAAGCCCAAAGATTTTTCCAAGGAATATTGTTGTGTCCATATTGTTTTATATTAATTTTTATATATATTTTCGACGCATATATTATACACCTTTTGCGAGTATTTTTAAAGATAACTTGATTATTCACTGCATTTAAGCTACAGTTTTATTGTTTAGGCCGCGGTGGTGGAATTGGTATACACGCTTGATTTAAGCTCAAGTGCCTTATGGCTTGTGGGTTCGAGTCCCACCCGCGGCACCAAAATTTAGTATTACTTGCAATATATTTGTTAAGAGTATAGTATTTTGGTAATCGTTCCAAATAAAAAATTCATTCAGAGGAGGTAAGTATGGCGACTCAATATAGTGGCTTTCTAGTTGATCACGGAAATGAGTGGGTTGCGAATGTATAGGGAGAGCATCGTTGTGCTGATTGTGGGTGTCCGCACAATATCCGAGCAGTGGCAGTATACTCAGAACCTTTACCTATAGAGGAGGATGTGTCGTTATGTGCCGAATGTATCCATGCAAGACGCGTGGAATACCGAGTCGGTGCCGAACCAAGGCCAGTAGGCATGCCGCTAGAAATACCTACTACAAGGTGGGTGTGTATTGGGTTCGCTGCTATTGTTCCTAAACAAGGTAATGAGTTCACTGTGGTCACCATTCTTTATGAATGTGCAACTGTCCCATTCCCAACAGAGCGGGATGGAGGTAACATTCGTGTGGTAATAGAGGCGCAAACAAAATGGCGTCTTATGCCTGGACTCTGGAATGGTGGACATCCAAGAGGAGTATTAAGTGCCAAAAAAGAAGCTTTATTTGTCTTAAGCAGAATTTTTGAACCTTACGCAGAAGTCGTATAAGCACTGCGTTTGGGATTGTTGATTTTTCTAACGATGTATTCAACCTAAGGGCAGATCTTATTATGGATTTGCCCTCTTTTTCTTTTTATTAAAAATATAGTATAATATTGGATATGGCGGAGGAAGAAAAAAAAGAAAATATTTGGAAGTTCTACTTCCAATCGCGTTGGCAGACAGCACTTACAGTTCACTATTTAGTGGCCGTAGCATATCTGGTGCTATTTTTTATTGGAAATCTTTGGGTATTTATTAAATTCGCTTGGTTTTCTTTTGTCACATCCGCGCGCCAGCTAGGTTTGGAATTTGCTGCTTGGGCAGTTATATTTGAATTAACTGTAATGGTTCCTTTGTTTACATCTTGGTATGCAATATTCCTTTTGCCAAAAATTTGGCGATCAGATTATCATAGGGGCCAAAAAATTGCCATTACTATTTTAATGCTTGTAGTGTTCGCGATTATTATTGTTATAACAGATGCAGTTGCACGATTTGCGCTTGATACAGATGTGTTACGCGAGTTTGTAGATATTCACAATATCAAACTTTAAAGATCAGTTTAAATTTTGTAAATAAAAAAGACCACTAAGCTTTTTTTGATTCTTGGTTATTTTTTATTTTCTAACTCTTTAAGTCTTTTATTAGATTCAACTCGGAATTTAATCAATAATCCTGCAAGTAGAATAATCAAAGCAGTAGAAGTGATCAAGAGATAAGTCATAATTTTTTGTGAACTATTGTTTGCTGGAATTCTAAAGCGCGCAATATCATCATTACTGTTAAACGCGCCAAGAACTTGGCCAGTATCCTCATCAACTACTTTTTCCATATCAATTTCGCGAATATCTTCTTGATACCTTGGCAAAACACGATAGCCGCTTCTCGTTTCACTTACCAATCCTATCACTTCCAACCATTGGCCAGTTTTTACATTTGGTTTTATTAGGTTTGCAGAAGGCTGGAAAGTCATTTTAGCTTCGCCTGTTCCATCATCTATAAACCAACTTGTGCCTTTTTTCTGCATCAGCTCCGCAGTTAACTTTACAAGAGCGCCTTCCATTGATTCGCCTACCTCACCAGTTGCGGTATCTTGAGGAATTGGCGGATCAGATGCATATAAAGGTACAATATCAGATTTGTCTGTAACTTTGAGTCGTAGTTCATTATTAGATTCAGACAGCTCGCCGATAACGCCGACCACATCTCCAACAACAATGCTTGGCCAATCTTTTTTAGAAAAATATACTTGTACGCCTGGGGAGCCTGTGATATAGAAATATGTTTTAGCTAAAATTCCTGGCTCTACTGCAACAGTTCCTTGCACGCGCACCTCTGTTCCAAGATCAAGCTCGCGAATATTAGGAAGATCAATATCAACTATGTCTGAAGTGGAAAAAGCATTGTCAGGCGTAACTTCCGCAAGCCCAAAAGCAACAAAATCATCTTGAGCAATTATTTCGTTTGGTTCTCCGCTTGTTGTATCACTTGTCCAATACCAAAATCCTTCATCTGATTTTGTATAGGATTGATTTTCTATTACATCATCATATAACACTTCATCAATTAACTTATCATCAGAATTAAATAATCTAACTTCATCACTGGAATTATTAAGCGTAATTTTTGTTTCTTCTTTTCCAAGAATTAAGTATGATTTGGCTTTGATTATTCTGTCTTGGATAGTATGTGGTCTAGATCCGCCGTCTTCATCATCAATTATCCAGTTATCTAATATTACATCAAATTCATTTGGGTTATATAATTCAATCCATTCAGAATCATCACGTCCAGAAGGGTTTGGAAATATTTCTGTTATGTAAATTTGTGCTGTTGTGGTTGCTTGCGGCGATGTTGTTATGGTGGTTGTTGTAATGGGTTTGTTTGAATTATTCTGCTCAATGCGCAAAGAGAGCACATCATACGAAGGAAGAACTTGAATCACAGAACTGGCTGATACTTCATAATACTCATCACTTACGATTAAATTAACTGTGTACGATCCTAGCTCGCTAAAAGAATATGAAAATTGAGGCCCATATGCTTGGAAAGATTTTCCAATTGTCCAAAAGTACGAGAGAGGGTCATCATCTGCGTCAGTAGAGTCTAATCCAGAAATGATAAATTTTTCTAGTGGAGCCACTGGATTGTCTTCAAAAGTTATTACAGCAATTGGAGGATCATTTGGTGTGGTAATTAAGTTTTGTTTGGAAGGAGTTTTAGTAGATGACCACAAAAAAGCATCTTTTTTAATATCAAATGAAATAGAATAGTCTTCTATTGTAGATGAATATTCATATGTATCAATCAGAGTTCCGTCGGAAGAGTATAGATATATTGTTTCAGAAGAATTATTTAGCGCAATCCCGGTAGCTGTGCGGTATAGGGTATAGTATTCTCCTGGGATTAAGGTGATACCAGAAAGAGTTTTTATTTTTGATGCGTCTGCAATTTTCCATCCATCTAAAGAAATTGATTCATCATCATCATTCCATAATTCTATAAACTCCTGTTGTTCATTGCCAATTGGATTTGGAAATATTTCCGTTATTTTTACTTTTGTTGGGTCACCAGTTTGGATTGTAGTTTCAGATGTGGTTGTTTCTTCGGTAGATGTGCTTGATTCAGATGAAGAGCCGCCTCCTCCAGAAGAGCTTGATGATTCAGAAGCCGCCTCCTCTGCGGGTTCAGATTCTTGGCTTGCATTCGCAGCTCCGGGAGTTTCTGTGTTACCCGCCCAAGTACTTCCAGAAAGCTGAAGCGAATTTCCATCTCCATCTGCGCCTAGTGTATCATCATAAGTTACGTCGCCAAAAAAGCTCTCGCCTTTATCGCTTGAGAGCTTAATAGTATCAGATGTATTATTTAGAGAAAGTACTGTATCAATTATTGTTCCGGTGAATCCCGTGTGATCATCTAAAAAAGTTTGTGCATCACTAGCTAAAATCGCATATCCTCCGCTTGATATTGTTAAATCTCCTTGTAGCAGGGTAAGTGTATGGTTTGATCCATCATTAAACCTCCACGAATCAGTTCCACTTCCTTCTATAATAGTCACAGCACTTGACCCGGAATTATATATTTCCACCCATTCTTTTTTAGTGTCGCTAGAAGATGGATTATACATTATTTCTGTAAAAATTATATCTGTTGTAGATGCATTCACGATTCCTTTGAATGTAAAAAAAGCCAACAATAGTATTGTGGCGCAAAGTATTTTTTGTTTTAGATTTAGAATCATACCCTCCTTATATAATTGTATGTGTATTGGCTAATAGTGTCAATTACAAAATGTTGCTATAATGTATATGTAATATTAAGTTAGTTATATGCCAGAAGAAATTAAACCATCACAAGAAGAAATTGAAAAAATTGATACAGAGTCTGCAAGCTCTACAGAAGAAGCCGAGGTGCAAACAGCCCAAGAGATTTTGGGTAGTACCGCAGAAAATACGCGACATGGAATACTAAAGGACATGGAAGTTCCAGATTATCCAGTTGGTGTTGATGCGGAAGAAGAGATTAGGGGATTAAGGACGCATATGGAGATTGGTACTGAAAATGCTGATAAAGATATGGCTGACGAGGAGAAAGTTGGTCGCCAGGAAGAAAGAGAGCAATCACATATTAAAGAGAGGCAGGCAAAAGACAAGGCTATATTACGTACTGCAGAGGAGTTTAGTAAGAAGCGCAAGAACCAAGAAATACCTGGAGAAGAAATTAATGCAATGTTGAAAGAAAATGGAATAACGCCAATGACAATAGAGGCTGCTAAATTTATGGCAGATTGGGACCATAAGCAGGCGCAAGATACATACGCAGAAGCTATGAATCGTTTTGATGCAGGAATAAATATTTCTAAAGAAGAGATAGCAACATTAGATGCCCAATACAAAAAAGCAACTGGTAAGGAACATGATAAATTGCAATCTGCTATAAAAGCTAATGAGGATAAAATTCACGAATTAGAAGATGCAAGACATGAGTTTATATATGGTAAGCAAGAAGAGTCTGCAACTGATTCAGCCCCAACCATGCCACCGCCACCTACCGAATCAGATGAGTATGAAAAAGAAGAAACTCCAGCAACAGAAGAATTAAATAAACAGGAATCTGAACCTACGCCAGGGTCTGCACAAGCTGAAGAACTTATTCCAATACGGCAAGAGCTTTCTGAAACAGTTGCAAAACCAGAAGCCACTCCAGCAGAGGAAGAAGCTCCAGCAGGGGAAGAAACCATAGAGGGGCCAGCTCTAGAAGTAGAACAAGAAGAAGATGAGGAAATCAAAACTCTTAAGGCTGAGTATGATCGTCTTCAAACAGAGTCGTATGATCTAATGATAAAAGCGGGTAAAGATAAAAAAGTTGATCCAGACCATAAAGAAGGTGAGCGGATCAACGATGAAATCGATCGTGTTAATGCTCGACTAAAAGAATTAACTAACGCGCAAACGCAAGTTAGTGGAGAAGCCTCTGTTGGTGGTGAACAAGAAGCAGAGACAATAGAGGAAGAACCGCAGAAACAAGAAGAAGAAAGAGAGATTGAGGTGGGTGATGTTATTCAAGTGCCAGATGGCTCCAAGGTTACAGTTACTGGTAAGAAATGGTTTGGGATAGGAGATAAGTTTAAAGTAGAAGGGTCAACTTCTGACGGAATGAAGAAGCTAGAAATGTCTGGGGAAGTGTTGCGTAGCGGGGAATTAGTTGAAAATGAGGATGATTCTGGTCAGGGCGAGACAAAAGAGACAATAGAACTACCATAATCCATTTAAGTATAATTTTTAAGAAATATAAAGCCTCCTCTTTCTAGGAGGTTT
>CAZXOU010000001.1:0-31718 GCA_964642355.1 uncultured Gammaproteobacteria bacterium | reverse complement strand
TCTTCTCTCAAAAAGCAATTCTTAAAAAAATAATTAAAAAAATATTTCGCCTAACTCCCCGATATATGGAATGTTTTCGTAAAATATACTAAAATAGGTATGATATATGGAATAATATATCAATTTAAACGGCTAAGTTGATTGAGCCGTTTAATGTTATTGTTGTAGTTTTTCTACTACCTCCTCAATTGTCATTTCAGTTGTATCGCTCTTTCCTTGCTCGCGCACTGTCAGTTTTTTGCCTTTCATCTCTTTGTCACCGATTACCAAAATATACGGAATTTTTTGTTGTTCTGAGTATCTAATTTTTTTGCCTACGCTTTCATCTGAATCATCAACCCAAACACGAGCATCGCTTTCGCGGAACTCTTCTGCCAGTTTACTAGAATAATCTAGATGCTTTTCTGTGGAGACTGGCAAAAGCGCAACTTGGACAGGGGAGAGCCATGCAGGAAAAGCACCTGCGTAATTTTCTATTAATATAGAAAGGAATCTTACTAAAGAACCCATTGTTGTGGTGTGGATCATTGTTACGCGTTCTTCTTTTCCTTTTTCGTTAATATAGTTTAGGTTAAATCTCTCTGGCTGGTTAAAGTCCAATTGAATAGTAGCTACTTGCCACTCTCTTCCAATTGCGTCTTTTGCCATAAAATCAATTTTAGGGCCATAAAAAGCAGCTTCTCCAATTTGTTCTGGGGCATCTACACCTCGTTTTTTAGCTAGTTTGCGTATTACTTCTTCTACCCGCTTCCATTCTTTTGGATCCCCTAAATAAGCTTCCATGTTTTTTGGATCAGATAAAGAAAGCCTTGGTTCAATATCAAAGTTAAATGCGCCGTAAAATTCATCAACAATATCCCAAACTTTGAATATTTCGTCTTTAATTTGATCTTTTGTGCAGAACACATGAGCATCATCTTGCGCAAAAGCCCGTGTTCTGGATAATCCAGAAAGTTCGCCTGTTTGTTCGTCTCTGTAGCACATTGTGGTGTTGCAGTATCTTTGAGGCATTTCTCTGTAAGAGTGCGGCTTTCTATCAAAAATTTGAGTGTGATGAGGGCAGTTCATAGGCTTCATTGCGAACTCGTGTCCTTCTCGCGTTTTTATTCTAAATAGCTCATCATCAAATTTATCCCAGTGTCCGCTGGTTACATAAAGATCTTTTTTTGTGATATGAGGAATTTCAACTTTTTCGTAGCCGCGTTTTTTGCGAAGCTCCCATCCAAAATCATCTAATACTTCACGAAGAACTGTTCCTTTGGGCGTCCACAAGGGGAGTCCTGGGCCAATAAGATCGCTGAATACGAATAAATCAAACTTTGGTCCAAGTATTTTGTGGTCGCGCTTTAGAGCTTCTTCCATCATATGCAGATAATCTGCTAAAGATTTTTTATCTTCAAAAGCGGTTCCGTAAACTCTGGTCATCATCTTGTTTTTTTCATCTCCACGCCAGTAAGCGCCAGCGAGTTTTGTCAATTTAAAAACTTTAATGTCTTTTGTGGATTTTACATGCGGGCCTCTACATAAGTCTACAAAATCACCAGTTGTGTATACTGATACTTTTTTTACTTTAGTTTTGGAATCCTTTTCTGTTCCTCCGTAAATTTCTGACGCAACTGTGGTGCCATGTTTTTTAAGATCATTAAGTAGCTCTACTTTGTAGCTTTGCTTAAGTTTTTTAAAAAGTTTTATAGCTTCATCTATATCCATTTCTTCTCGTTTGTATTCTAAATCCTGCTTTTGCAATTTTTGCATTTCCTTTTCAATTTTTTTAAGATCAGAAGGCTCTAGCTGATCGCTAAGCTCAACATCATAATAAAATCCTTCATCTACAACTGGGCCAACGCCAAATTTGGCTTTTGGATAAAGTTTTTGAAGGCTAGCTGCCATTAAATGGGCAGTAGAGTGTCGCATTGTTTCAATTTGTGTGCTCATGTGATTGTTCACGAGATCCTTCGCTTTGCTCAGGATGACGCGGTGCTATTTTTTAATCTCAATATCAACGTGATCTTTTAAATTTGGAACGCTTCTAACCCAAAAAGGCCAAAATTTTATTTTTACATCGCGAATACCGGTTACTTTTGTAAAATGCTTACGAACTTCTTCTTGGTTCATACCAGCAATATCTTCTTGGTTAAGCAATGTTTCTGGAATTTTTGGCTGTGTTGTGGCACTAATTTCTGCTGTTATTTGTAGGCTTTTTTTATCAAGCGCTACTTTGTACGCATTGTCATCAAATTCTACCAATAAGCTGTCTGGAGGTATTTTTTTAATTAACTCTTGTCTCATAATTTCTTGTGTGCGGTCCTCATCGTATGTAAATATACTGCCAGTTGCACTTGCCGCTATAGAGAATTCGTTAACATCAGAATCTCCCGGGTTTGCAGTGGAAGAGAGATCTGTAATTTCAATTATTAAATCATCCCTGTTTAAATAATTTCCATTACTTTCCGAAAATAATTGCCAAGCTTTTTCCTCTAGAGCTTTTTCTACTTCTGCTTTTGCATCATTAAATGCACTTGGTGTTAGTAGGCGAGTTAGTTCTGTTCCTCCGGTAAATGCCGTAGGAATTTCTGCGTAAATTTGATCTTTAAGATAGGGAAGTGCTGCTACTTGGAATTTTCCAGAGTCAGGTCCAACTTCTCCGGAGGCACCTGGCAGTGTTGCAAACGAACTTACCTCAACTTCTCCGCCAGGTGGAATTTGAACTTGTCTATCAATTTTAATTTCTATTCCAGCATCATTAACAAAACGAGTATTTTTAACAAAGGTTTGGTTCCTGTTATTGGTCGTATTCAGTATTTTAATAGTTCCTTTTGCATTTGTGTCAATTGTAGAAGTTGCTTCCGCAATAAATTTTTGAGAGTGACTTACATCCACATTTGTAATTGATCCGGTGACCGCAAGCTCTCTATCTATTAACGAAACCTCTTCCTTAATAGGCAGTGTTGTTGTATGAGAAATTGAATTTTTTGCTGGCACAATAACAACCTTAGCCTGGGAGAGAGAAAAGTATAGAATTATTATAATAAGGTTAATGGTCAATATCAAAAAGTTTACTGCAAGTTTGCGGTAAGATTTTAATTCAATAGTTTTTGCTAGCTTCTTTTTGGAAGTTTCCACTTTTTTTTGAGTTTTTTGCACTATATCCATATATAAATGTGTTTCTCTTACTGTATCATTGCGTTGCTTTCTCCTACTAATGTTTTTAGATCTTCTAATAAACTATTAGATGTGTCAACTTTCATAGGAAGCATGAGTTTTTTTGTGCCGTTTAGGTGTAGTATTACAGGTGTGTCTCCTGTTTCACGGTACAATATTTTTTTGATTTGATCAAGTTGTGTTTGGTTTAATTGGTTGCTTACATGAATAGCAACATAGGGTTCTTTTTTTTGTTCTACAGCTTCATTTCTAATGGGAGTTACATCTTTGTATTTAGCAGTAGATTGTTCTGTAAGAGGTGTAATATTATTACATATAATTTGCATATTTCCTTGTCTTGATTCTGTTTTTCCGGTGACAATAACAACCTGATCCTGCGTAAGCAGCTCTTTTAGTTTTGTGTATGTTTTAGGGAATACAATAGTCTCCATTGTGCCAGTTAAATCTTGAAGACTAATAAATGCCATTAGATCTCCTTTTTTCGTTGTAATTTCTTTTACGGTGCTTATATATCCAAATATTGTAATAGATGCGCCGGTCTCTCTTAAGCTATTTATTTGATTAGGGCTTTTTTGTAGTGCTTCTTCGTGCCTAGCAAGTGGGTGTCCTGTAATATACAAACCAAGTAATTCTTTTTCCCAAGCAAGAGAAAGGTCTTCGTCTATTTCTGCTGGATCTAAAGTTAAGCTGCCATTATTGCTATTTTGAGATTCCCCAAACAAGCTGGATTGGTTTCGCAAACTAGCATCATGAGAAGTACGTGCATAATCCAAAAGTTTTTCTGTGTTTGCGAATAATGTGTGGCGTTCTCCCAAACTGTCTAAAGCGCCTGTTTTTGTAAAACTTTCAATTGATTTTTTGTTTAGATCTCTATCTACCACTCTATCAAGAAAGTCAGTTATATTTTTGAATTTATTATTTTTTTTGCGTTCCTCAACAACAACTTCAATAATATGATTTCCTACATTTTTTATAGCTGATAATCCAAATCTAATTGTAGAATCATCAACAACAGTAAAATCTGCAAAGCTTTCATTAACATCTGGAGGCAAAACCTGGATATTCATTGTTTTGCATTCTTTAACTGCTTCTGCAACTTTCTCTATATCATCTGATTCTGCGCTCATTAATGCGGCCATAAACTCCGCTGGGTAATGCGCTTTCATATATGCTGTCTGGTAAGCAACAATTCCGTAAGAAGCAGCATGCGCCTTATTAAATCCATATGCTGCAAACGGTTCTATCAACTTCCAAATTTGGCTTGCCATATCCTTGGTCAATTTTCCAAATTCTACACATCCTTTTAAGAATTTTTCTTTTTGAGCTTCCATTTCTTCTGGAATTTTTTTACCCATTGCCTTTCTTAGTTTGTCTGCTTCTTCCCAATTGTATCCTGCTATATCAATTGCAGTATACAAAACATCATCTTGGTAAGTTATAATTCCGTAGGAATCTTTTAGAATTTTCTCAAGCCTAGGCTCTAAGTATGTAATTCTTTCGGGGTTATGTTTTCTGTCTATAAAATCTGGTATAGATTCCATTGGTCCTGGCCGGAACAATGCAACCATTGCCATAATGTCTGTAATTTTAGTTGGCTTAAGCTCAACAAGATATCTTGTCATTCCACCTCCTCCAAGCTGGAACATTCCCATAGTTTTTCCACTTGCTAAGAGGTCAAAAGTTTTTTTATCGTCAAAAGGAATTTTTGTTAATTCTATAGAAATATTTTTTGTTTTTTCTACAAGTTTTATTACATTTCCTAAAATAGATAGGTTTCTAATTCCTAAAAAGTCCATCTTTACTAAACCTGCATCTTCTACGGCATGCATATCATATTGGGTGATAATATTTTCTCCGCCAGTTTCTTTTTGTAGGGGTGTGAAATCAGTCAGTTCAGTAGGGGAGATAACAACTCCAGCTGCATGAACAGATGGGTGCCTTGCGCATCCTTCCATTCTTTGTGCTACATCTAATAAGTTTTTCGCGTCTGGTTCATTTGTATATGCAGTTTTTAATTCTGGAGATTGATTTAGAGCTTTTTTTATTGTCATTGTAAATCCTTGCTTGCCCATTGGAATAAGTTTTGCGATTCTGTCGCAAAATTCATAAGGATAATTTAAAACTCTTCCAACATCCCTTACTGCACCGCGTGCCATCATTGTTCCAAATGTACAAATTTGCGCCACCTTATCTTCTCCATATTTTTTTCTAACATAATCCAAAACATCTCCTCTTCTGTTATCTGCAAAATCCATATCAATATCAGGCGCACTTGGCCTATAAGGGTTTAAAAATCTTTCAAAAGGCAGTTCAAATGTCATTGGGTCCACGGTTGTAATTCCAGTTACATAAGAGACCAAAGAACCAGCTGCACTTCCTCTTACTGTGGCAATAATTCCATTTTCACGCGCCCAGTTTACAAAATCAGCAAAAATTAAAAAATATGTTGCATATGCTTTGGTTTTTATAACATCAAGTTCATAATCAATACGTTCTTTGTAGCCTTGGGGACAAGGATCACATTTTTCCTTTAGTCCGTCATAGGCAAGCTGCTTAAGATAGTCATCCGCGCTTAATCCATCTGGAGGATCAAATTTTGGAAAATGAAAATCTCCAAGCTCAAGTTTTACATCACACTTATCAGCTAATTTTAAAGTTTCATCAATTACTTCTGGGTTATTTGGAAACTGTTCTCGCATTTCTTGTTCTGTTTTCATAGACAAATCAACGTCCGTCATTTTTAGTCTATTCGTATCTTCTACAGTTTTTCCTGTTTGAACACATACTAAAATATCCTGAATCTCTGCGTCTTCTTTTTTTAGATAATGTGAGTCATTTGTGGCAATTATAGGAATTTGATATTCTTTTGCGATTTCTAGTAATACCTTGTTGAGATTTACTTGAAGGTCAATTTCTGGATGAGGCTGTACTTCCAAATAATAATTATCTTTACCGAAAATTTGTTGAAATTCTTTTATTTTTTCGACTGCTTTGTCGTTATTTCCATTTACAATCAATTGAGTTACTTCTCCTTGTAAACAGCTAGAGGTTGCTATAATGCCTTCTGAATATTGCTCTAAAATTTCTTTATCCATTCTTGGCTTGTAATAGAACCCTTCTAAGTGAGCAAGGCTAGAAAGTTGCATTAAGTTTTTGTATCCTTGCAGATTTTTTGCGTACAAAATTTGGTGAAATGGTTTTTCACCTTGCTTTTTATCTTTTCTGGATTCTGGAGCTAGATATCCTTCCATTCCAATAATTGGTTTTATGCCAGCTTCTGTTGCTTTTTGGTAAAATTCTAAAGCTCCGTACATTACTCCATGGTCAGTCAATGCCAAAGCAGGCATGCCAAGTTCTTTAGCGCGCTCTATCATATCATCTATCTTGGGTAATCCGTCTAATAGGGAGTAGTGTGAGTGAGAATGTAGGTGAACGAAGGACATATGTTTGTGTATCTTACCAGACCAAACACATACAGTCTATACATAGAATTACTATTTTTTTAGCTTTTTACTAACTACTTGTCCAATTCCTAGAACAGTTCCAGAAACTAGGACAGTAGAAACAGAAAGTTCTGGTGTAACTAGCCCCAAAATAGCAAGTAGAGCTATGTACAAAAGTCCGCTTGTAATGCTCAATGTAATTACTCTGGGTTCTGGTTTCCATTTTAAGGAAGTTATAATTGATGGAACTAATGCCATAGACAATCCAACATTAACTAATGCCACATCTATAATATCTCGGAATAAATAGGCAAGTGTTGCTCCAAGAACAATAATGGCCACAATGCTTATGCGCGTGTATCGAGTTAGCTCATCTGAAGTTAGGACTCTTTTTTTGATTTTGGTAATTCCATCTTTAGCTATAATTGTGGAAAGTACAAATATGGCTGTATCTGTTGTGGACATAATGGCCGCAAAAAGCATTACAATTCCAAAAGCTAATAATCCTTGCGGCAAAAGATTAATCATTCCAAATACTATAGCTTGACTAGGGTCTAACCCAGGAGTAGAAGCCCTTACAGAAAGCGCGATTAAGGCAATAGCTAAGCCTATAATGAACATAATAATTCCAGAGATTAACAACCCTTGTTTTACAACTTTGTCATTTTTAGCTGCATAAATTCTTTGCCATATGTCGCTTAAATGCCAAATGCCTAAGAACCCATATATTAAAAAAGATACCATTAAGGTTGGACTCATTGAAGATAAGGAAAAATGAGAAAAAGATAGATCAGAGCTATTCGTAATATTTATTGCAATAGCAACAACTAAAATAAAAAGGATCGCAAACTGAAATACATCTGTTTTGACAACACTTTTAAATCCGCCGAGCAATAAATATATCAACACAACCAAAGCACTTGTTCCAAGAGCAAGTTCATAGCTCCACCCGCTTATGGCAGATAATATTCCTGTTCCAGCAATAAATTGTTTTAAAATTGCTAATACTAAAATCAATCCAATTACGACGCTTATTAAATTACCTTGGGTAGATCCAATTTTATGAGAAAAGTAATCAGCAATTGTGTGGAAATTATATTTATGCCCTAAAGTGCGAAGTTGTTTGGATAGTGCAATAAATACAATAAAGCCAAGCGTCAAACCCACAAAGCCAAATAAGGCTCCAACTCCAAATTCATATATAAAAGCTGTGTACACAACTAAAATAGTTCCACCAATCAAAGATGCAACCATTGTACTGACAAATCCAAACAACCCAAGCTTTCTATTTGCTATCATAAAATCAGCTCCTGTTTGTTTGCGGGAGCTAATATATCCAATAATCAAAACCAATACTATGTAACCTATGATCAAAGACGAATCAAGTGAATTAAGCATAAGGCTTTATCAATACTACTATTCCTCGTCATCGTCTTTGTTTTTTTTCTTTTTCTTTTTTGGTTCATCGTCTTTTTCGGTATACATCTTTAGGTGATCTGTAAGTTCTTTTATTCCAGTTGCAGCAACCTTGAACACAGCTCCTCCAACTTGTAGTTTGTCGCGGGCTAGCTCAATCATTTCCCAAAAAGTTTCTACACGTTGGCGAATGTCTTTTGTTACCTTGCGCGTGTCCCTAAACGAAAGTGCCATGTAGTATAATGTCCAACTCAAAAAAAATCCAACAGCTAGAACGACAGCAGTTATCGCATAAAAAAATATATCTTCTGGTGAGTTGATGGGAGGCATAAATTTTTAATTAATGTTGTACACATAGTATAGCAAATTATTCGTATTTCATAAAATATGATATAATACGCACGAATTATGGTTATTCAACAATATCAAGATCCGTCAATAAATAGAATGCTTAAGTTTGGTTTTTGGTACCAAGCGCATAAGGTATTATTTTATAAAATTCTTGTTGGAATACTTATTGGGATAAATGCAATATTCTGGATATGGACTTTTTACGGGGTAAGCAAGATCATTTCTTCATCTAAAAACGATAAAGCTTTGTATTCAGAGATTACAATGCAAAGATCAAATGTAGAGGCATTGCACAAGGCCCGAGCTCCAAAACCTTTAATTATAAATAATGTGTTTGCGGTACCAAGCATCAGTGAATCATCTGCAACTCCAACAAAAGTAGGTAGGGCTGATATTGTGGCATATGTAGAAAATCCAAATCCAGATTGGCTTATGGATGTTACATATTCATTTTCGTGGTCAGATGGTGTAACAGTATCCGAAACCACGCCTGTTTTGCCGGGGCAGACCACAGCACTAGCTGTATTGGGCGCTACAGTAAGCCAATTGCCAACTGATATAGATATTGAAACATCTATTAATTGGTTGCGTTTTACAGATCAAAATAAACTTGATCGCGCACAGCACATAAGAGATACTTTAAAGGTTATAGATACAGATATTTTTTCTAGATCTGGAGTAACTGATATTAGCATTACCCTGCACAATACCAGTAAATTTAATTTAGTAGGTACAAGATTTCTTTTGGTGTTAGAAAGGATTAGCGGACAAGCCTTGGCAAGTTCAATTGTTAATATTGATGAAGTTATGTCTGGAAAAACTATAAATATTGACCAGAGATGGCTAAGAAGCTTAAGTCGGTCATCGCAAATTGTATTATATCCATTGTCAAATTATTTAGATGAAGATGTTTTCAGATTACCTGAAAGCGGAAATATTCGATTTTAGAGCAACACGGTATGAGAATTACGCTATTTGAGGCTTATAGGCGCATTGATTGGTGGATGGTTGGGGCAAGTTTTTGTTTATCTGGCTTTGGGCTTTTGTTAATTCACAGTTTAACACGATCAGATAGTTCTAGATTTGTTAAGCAGATAATATTTTTAGGAATTGGTTTTGCTGTACTCGTAGGAGTTCAGTTTTTTGATATTCATTTTTGGAGAAATGCCTCAATTATTTTTTATGTTGTAGTTGTTTTGCTTTTGGTGGGATTAATAATTTTTGGAGAGGCAACGCGTGGTGTGCGTGGATGGATTGTGATTGGAGGGCTTGGATTTCAGCCTGCGGAATTTGCAAAGCTTGCCACAATATTATTTTTAGCAACAACACTAGAACGATTGCATTTTGATTTGGTAAAATTTAAAGACGTTGTTTTAGTATTAGTAATTATTGGCATACCTGCTTTGTTAACAATTTTGCAGCCAGATCTAGGATCTGCGTTTATTATATTATTGTCTGCTGGAATTATGGTTCTTTATACAGGGCTTGATAAAAAAAAGTTATTAGTTTTAACCTTAGTAGGGCTAGTAATTATCGCGTTTGGTTGGTTTGGTGTTTTACGCGATTATCAAAAAGAGAGAATTGGGACTTTTATAAATCCACAGTCAGATCCTTTAGGTGCTGGATATAATGTAACACAAGCTGTTGTAGCAATTGGTTCTGGGGGATTTTGGGGCAGGGGGATTGGGCTTGGAACGCAAAGCCAGCTAAATTTTTTACCATAACAAGAGACTGATTTTATTTTTGCTTCAATTGCGGAGGAATTGGGATTTGTGGGATCTTCTTTGATGTTGCTCGTATATATATTCTTTTTATGGAGACTATATATAGTAATGCGAAACGGAACACAGCCTTTTTCTAATTTTTTGCTTTTAGGTGTGTTTGTAATGTTTCTTTCTCAGGCTGTGATAAATATTGGGATGAATATGGGACTTTTCCCAGTCACCGGGATTCCATTACCCTTTGTAAGTTATGGCGGAAGCTCTTTGGTTGTAAGTTTTTTAAGCTTAGGAGTTATTATGAATGCAAGAACTTAAACTTAACTTGGGGGCTTGACCAGAATCTCCTTTTAGGTTATACTGGCTCTACGTAATTATCAATTACATGTCAAACCAAAATGCGAACTATCACAATTCTTCATCTTCTTTAGAAAATTTGAGATTAATCTCGTATTGTCCTCTTTGTAATACTCATTATAATCCTAGCGAAGCAAAGGTTTTAGAGGAAAAGGACGGAGCTCATTTGATACATGTTGAATGTAGGACATGTAAAAGTTCTATTGTCGCAGTAATTATTACTGGCGGCATAGGAGTATCTAGTGTTGGATTGATAACAGATTTAACAGGACCAGATGTTATGCGATATAAATTGGCTGATCCTGTAACAGAAGATGATGTGATAGAAGCTTATGAAATGCTTGCAAAGGGAGACGTTACTAAATTATTAGATTAGAAAAAATATGGCTGATGTTATTGAACTAAAATTAAGAGAGACAAAAGGTACTGCTAGTGCACGCAAAGAGAGAAAAGAATCTCTTGTGCCAGGAGTTATATATGGAGATCATATTGATAACCGTCATTTTATGGTAACTGAAAATCAGATTACCCAGCTTAAAAAACTTGCAAAAGCTTCTGCATTGTTTGATGTTCAGGTCGCCGGAGAAAAAGAAAGTGTTAAAGCTATTATTCAAAATATTCAAACAGATTCAGTAACAGGAAATTACGAGCATATTGATTTGTATCAAGTTCGAATGGATAAAAAACTTCATACAGATATTCCTTTAGAGTTTACAGGCGAGGCCCCTGCAGTATAAGATTTATCTGGTATTTTAGTAAAACAGTTTGATAAACTTGCAATTGAATCTTTACCAAATGATTTAATTAATAATCTTGAGGTATCTATTGAGTCATTAAAAACATTTACTGATGTAATCAGAATTGAAGATCTACAGCTTCCAGAAGGAGTTGTAACTAACCTTGATCCTAGGGCAATTGTTGCCAGTGTAATAGAACCTCGAAGTGAAGAGGAAATTGCTCAACTTGATGAAGAGGTAAAAGATGGCGAAGGCCCAGAAGTTACAACAGAAAAGAAAGATGAAGAAGGTGAGGAAGGTGCCGAAGGTGATGCTGAATCTGGAGACGGCGATGAAAAGCCTGATGCAGAAGATGCTAAGCCAACAGATGATTCCAAGAGTGACGATAAAAAGGAATAAAAGTACTTTATAGTTCTAACATAGAGTGATATACTCTATGTATGCAGAACAAAAACACCATACGCCCGACAGGTCCCGTTAAAAAGCGTCCTCAATATGTTGGCATTGGTGTTTTTGTATTGGTAATTGCAAGCTTATGGTTTTTTAGCTTTAAGATTTTTGGAGGTATTGGAGGAGGGTCAGGAAGTTCTTTGCAGGATATTTTAGTAAATGATGATAAAGAAACAGAGCCAAAAGAGTTATTTGCTGATTCATCAAATTATCCTGTATTTATAATGTTTGACAATCATCCAGATGCGCAAATTTACCAAAATGGATTAAACGAAGCATTGGTGGTTTATGAGGTATTAGCAGAGGGTGGGGCAACAAGATTTGCTGGATTATATAATGGTGCGCCAGAAGGAGACAGAATTGGGCCAATTCGCAGCGCGCGGCCTTATGTTGTTGAAATTGCAAGCGGATGGAGCGCGTTTTTTTGGCATGCAGGAGGCTCGCCCGAAGGGCTTGATCTGATTCCTAAAACTGATGTTATTGATTTAAATGAAATATCTGGACTAGGTATTAGATATTTTTGGCGAGATAATGATGTTCCTCGCCCTCATAATCTATTTACTTCCGCTAGTTTAATAGATCTTGGTATAGAAGATTTTGAATTGACATCTCTTCCTCGCGAAAAATTATTATGGAATTGGGATTTGTCAGATTCTGAATCTTTTGATTCTACAGAAAATGATGTAATTGCAAATAGTGTTTATGTGGATTTTTCAGAAAATATAGATTTTGATGCAAATTATGAGTATGATCCTGTAAATAATAATTACAAAAGATTTATGGGGGGTATTGCACATATAGATTATGCAATTAACGAACAAATTTCCCCAGCAAATATAATTATACAAAGAGTACCGCGAGAGGGATACTATCCAAGCGGATATGGTAGGATAAAAATAGATATGGTAGGCGAGGGCGAAATGATGTTGTTCCAAAATGGGGAATTGATCGAGGGTACTTGGAAAAAAGAATTTCGTGATGATCAAACCCAATGGCTAAACGAGTTAGGCGAGCCAATTACACTTGTGCGTGGACAGACATGGGTAGAACTTGTTCCAGGAAAACGAGTAGTCTCTTACGAATAAAAGAACCCCATAACGCTTTGTGCTGTATTACGTTATGGGGTCTTGCCGTTGGTTTTAGTTTGCGTGAAAAACATGATCCCTCCCTAGGGTGTTAATTTGTCGACTTCTGTTTTTGCTCTGTTGAATAAACCAGTAGCCTGATATTTGAAAAATCATCTTTTATTAACTCCTCCCCAACAGTTGCGGCCTCTATAAAAATTGTATCTTCTCCTATCGCATAGACAGTATAAAGATCTCGAAAAAGGAATCTTGTTGGATCTCCATCCTTACAATGCAATGATAGGCGAACGTTGTGCGTGTGCCAATTTGTTTGGCGTATTATTTTTCGCAGGTCCTCAACCTGCTGGGTTAGTGAGCAAGGGTCAGTGCTCTTATTTTGAAACAACATTGTAGCTTCCATTTTTCCTCCTTACTGGAGAATTAAAATGAAACCAGCGGCGCTTATATTATAACTGGTTTTAAAAATTATTCAAATGCAATATTCTAGAGTGAGCTTCGCTGTCTTTTATAATTTCAAAATTATATTTTGATTGATCTAGCGCCTTGGCTAATTCAGTAGTTTGCCTTGGGTCAAATTCTAAAAAAGCTTGGCCTTTTTCATTAAGATATTGTGGTAGTTGATCAATAAGTTTTTTAATTAATTCTAGACCGTCTTCGCCTCCATCATAAACTATTTCTGGTTGATGCAAGGTTTCTTTGTCATCTGTCCATCCAGTTTTCCATCCATAAGGAAGATTTGCAACAATCATATCAGCTGGTTTATCAACAGGAGATAAAAGGCCTCCTTTCAATAGTGTAATACGATTTCGAAGCTCATGATCACTAATATTTTTTTTGGCAACCTTAATTGCTTCATCCGAAATATCAGTTGCTATAATTTTTGCTTTTGCCTGCCTGCCGGCGAGGCAGGGGAATTCATGGGCTAAAGTTATGGCAATAATTCCAGATCCTGTTCCAATATCTGCGATAGTACCGTCGAAATCATTTGGAACTTTTTGTTTTATAAGATCAATCATGTCTTCTGTAGCTGGGCGAGGTATGTGTACGTTTTCATTAATGTAAAAATCGCGACCATAAAATTCTTTGTGCTCAATTAAATATGCAACTGGAATATGTTCACTTCTGCGTGAAACAAGATCATTAAATTGTTTTACTTTGTCATCTGCAACAGTTTCGTTTGGATGTGAAAGTATGTATTCACGAGTCTTATTAATCACATAAGACAAAATCACCTCAAGATCTAAGTGGCTAGATTTGAGGTGGTTAAGTTTTGGTAAAGTCTGAATTAATAATTCCTGTATTTTCATACCTTAAGCTTTTGCTTTATATCTTCGTCTCGGAGTGATGTGATTATTGGATCAATTTTACCATCCATAATTGCATCTAAACCATGCCAGTTTTGTTTAATCCGATGATCTGTTAATCTGTCTTGTGGAAAATTATATGTTCTTATTTTTTCGCTCCTATCTCCAGAACCAATTTGACTGCGGCGCGTATCAGACTCTTCCTTTGCGCGAATGGCTTCGTAATGCGCGTTTACACGAGTGCTCATTACTGTCATAGCTTTTATTCTGTTTTGCTGTTGGGATTTTTCGTCCTGCATAGAAACAGTAATTCCAGTTGGAATATGGGTCATCCTAATTGCGGAGTAAGTAGTATTAACAGATTGCCCTCCATGTCCAGTAGAGGTAGAGGTTTCTATTTTTAAATCTTTAGGATCTATTTCTGAATCAATCTCCTCAACCTCTGGCATAACTGCAACAGTTGCTGTAGAGGTATGAACTCTTCCGGATTTTTCTGTTTCTGGTACTCTTTGCACGCGGTGAACTCCAGATTCATATTTTAAAAATGAATATGCATTATGTCCTTTTATTTCAAAAGTAACTTCTTTATATCCGCCAATTCCAATTCTGCTGGTAGATAGAAGATTAGTTTGCCATTTTTTTTCTGTTGCATACTGTGAATACATTCTAAACAGCTCTGCTGCAAATAAAGCAGATTCATCTCCGCCTGCTGCCGCCCTTATTTCTACAATAATATTTTTTTTGTCATTTGGGTCTTGAGGCAAAAGCGCTACAGTAAGTTCACGCTCTATTTCAGATTTTTGTTTGGTCAATTTTGGAATTTCTTCTTCTGCTAATTGTACCATTTCTGTGTCATCTGATTCTGCTTTTGTAGACTGGGCTTCTGCTAATGATTTTTCTATAGATTCATATTTATCCGCAAGCTCTGTTTTTTCTTTTAGATCGCTGTACTCTTGGGAAAGTTCTTGAAGTTTTTTTGTATCAGAAGATACTTCTGTTGATTGAAGTTTTTGTTCAAGTTCTTTAAGGCGCGATTTAAGTTTTTTAATTTGGTCTATCATAGATGCATAAAAACCGCCCATGTTAAATGAAGCGGTTTTTTAAATTTAATTTAGTTATTTGTTATCCAAAGCTGCTTTTATTTTTTCTAGTTTTGCTTTATTATTAAGCTGTTTATCAACTTTACCTTCTGACTTAGATTTTTTAGCATTGCTTTTTAGATCCCCAGTCTTTTTTACCATAGCCTCAAAACGCTCAACACGCCCTGCTGTGTCAATTAAATTTTGTTTACCAGTATAAAAAGGATGGCAATTTGCACATATTTCTGTGTGAATTTCCTTTTGGGTAGATCCAGTAGAAAACTTGTTGCCACATGCGCAAACAACTTTTGCATCAGTATGATAGGTTGGGTGAATGTCTTTTTTCATAATTAATTACCAGAATAGTATACTATAGTTTTCCACAAAATGCAAGTGTTGACTGATTTTATGTAATAGATTAGTATATATACATTATATGACTTCCACAAGAAATATTATTAGCATTATTAAGATTATCAGCCCTCTATGAGTGGAAGCTTTTAAATAGAAATCGTTTGATACAAAAAGCCTCCGCTTGGAGGCTTTTTAGTTGTTTTGTTCTTTAACTTTAAACAAGGAGTGTGTCTCATGTGCGCGTTAGAATCTGCTTTAGTTGCTCCAAATGCAGAGATTGGCAATTTGTTCCAAGATCCTGCATTGCTTGATGAGGACGTGGTTCTGCATTGGCGGATTTGTAGAACTGATATAGATTTGGACAATGAAGGGTGGCAAAATTCTGATGGTTGTGGAGAGTGGAAGCTTGAGCAGTTATATCATTTTGTTGGGCTTGTGTTCGATAAAGAAGCTAAGCCTGCTCTCGTGCATATAAATGCTTACGGCGAAGGAGAGTGGGGTGTTGAATTCAAAGTCCAAGTTGGTGAACTAGTTGTTGAAGTTAAACATAGTTGTTTTTAAGAAAGAAAATGCTTAATGCCCAAAATCCGAGTGATCCGAATATTCCGATTAGCGCAAAGTCTGGTCTAGGGGTTCCGCCTACAAACGGCTGTATTTAGAAATATCGCAAAGACTATTTGGGCAATGTCGCGATTGATTTCTGAGTATGTTTAATTAATCTTTTCCTGTTCAGTCATAAAGGATACTTTTATTATACTGTTCACAAGCTGCTGCTGTCAAATTTGCATTATTTTTAGTCTTGTGTTATAGTTTGGTTTACAAATTACTAATCAATCATACTGTATTGAGCTTGATTATCCTCCCCGTTTAGGGGTCTATCGTGCTATGATATACAGTAGTAGCCCGCCTCATCGGCGGGTCCGCCGATGAGGCGGATTAAAAGGAGAATATATTATGTCAGAACAAGTTAAATTACCATCAATAGAAGACCTACTAGAGGCAGGTGTTCATTTTGGGCACACAACAAGCCGTTGGCATCCTAAAATGGAGCAGTATTTATACGGGAAACGTGGAGGAATTCATTTAATTGATTTAGCCAAATCCAGAGAAAGTTTGGAAAAAGCAGTTAAAGAGGTTTCATCACTTAGCGGACAAGGAAAATCCATATTATTTGTAGGAGTAAAACCTTTGGCACGAAAAGCAGTGAAAGAAAATGCAGAGCGCTCAGAAAGTCCTTTTATGGTAAACCGATGGATAGGCGGAACTCTTACCAACTGGCAAGCAATAGAAAGCATGCTTAAGAGAATGAAAAAGTACGAAGAAGACAAGCAATCTGGCAGATTAGCAAAGTACACTAAGCGAGAACAATTAGAATTTGGAGATGATTACGAAAAATTAACTTCAGCAATAGGTGGTATTAGAGATGTTAAAGGAAAGCCAGGTGCCGTATTTATTGTAGATACTAAGTACGACAAAACAGCATTAGCTGAAGCGCGAAAGCTTAAAATTCCTGTGGTAGCTTTTGTGGATAGTAATACTGACCCTACCAAAATTGATTACCCAATTCCTGCTAATGATGATGCGTTAAAAGCAATTGAACTCATCACTAAAATCATTGCAGATGCAGTGATTGCAGGCAAAGAAAAACCTAAAGAATAATTATGTCAAATAAAGATACAATTCAAAAAATTAGAACCCAGACAGGCGCTGGTATAATTGATATTAAAGAGGCTTTAGAGGAATCCGGAGGAGATGAAGAAAAAGCTTTAGAATTTTTGCGCAAAAAAGGACAAAAGATTGCAGCAAAAAGAGCAGATCGTGAAACAGGCGAAGGATGGGTTGGCAGTTATGTTCATGCAAATGGCACAGTAGCAGCTCAGGTAAAACATATGTGCGAAACAGATTTTGTAGCGCGTAACGAAGGATTTCAAGAGCTTGCAAAAGACATTGCAATGCAGGTGGTTGCTACAGATCCGGTTTATACAAACAGGGAAGAAGTTCCAGAAGGAAAATCTATTGATGATGAAGAGTTGCTAGTAAATCAAAAATTCATTAAAGACGATTCAAAGACTATCCAAGTTCTGTTAGATGAAGCAACTGCTAAAATTGGTGAGAAGATTGAAGTTGGAGGATTTTCCAGATTACAAATTTAATTAATACCCAGCATACGCTGGGTATTTTTTTATGAAGCATAAGTACAAAAGAATTTTAATCAAACTGTCTGGAGAAGCATTAATGGGTAAAGGAAAGTTTGGTTTAGATTTTAATACAATTAGAACCATTGCAAATGAATTTTCTGATCTATCCAAAAAAGGAACAGAGATTGCTGTTGTGATTGGAGGAGGAAATATATTCCGCGGAAAAAATATTCCAAAAGATTCTATAGATAGGGCAACAGCTGATTATATGGGAATGATTGGAACAATTATTAATGCCATTGCTTTACAGGCTGAAATAGAGCAAGCAGGTGCGCATTGTAGAGTGCTTACAGCATTATCTATAAAAGAAGTTGCAGAAGATTATATTAGAAGGCAGGCAAGGTCTCATTTGCGTAGTGGTAAAGTAGTAATTTTTGCGGCAGGAGTTGGAAGTCCATATTTTACAACAGATACAGCAGCTGCGCTAAGAGCACTGGAGATTGACGCAGAAGTTATATTAAAAGCAACTACAAATGTAGATGGTGTATATACAAGCGACCCAAAGGACAAGATAAAGAAGTCTAAGAAATTAAAAAATGTAAGTTTTCATGCGGCATTAGTAAAACGGTTAAATGTTATGGATTCAACAGCGTTTAGCTTGTGTAGAGATAACAAGTTGCCAATAATTGTATTTAAATATAAGCCAGGAACAATTGGAAAAATATTATCTGGAGATGACATCGGCACGGTTGTTTCTTAGATTGCTGATGACATCTATGAGGCTAGTGTGATATAATATATCAAATGGACAAACAAAAAGATAAACAAAAATTAAAAATCGCAATTAATGGATTCGGCAGAATTGGAAGAGCTGCTTTTAAAATTGCGCTAGAAAAAAAAGATATTGAGATTTCTGCAATAAATGATTTAGTTGATCCAGAAACTTTGGCATATCTTTTAAAATATGACACTGTTTACGGAAAATACGAAAAAAATATAAGCCACAACGAAAAAAATATTATAATCAATGACATTGAAATACCCATATTAAAAGTAAAAGACCCAAAAGATCTTCCCTGGAAAAAAATGGAAATTGATGTTGTTATTGAATCAACTGGATTGTTTGTAAAGCATGATGATGCAGAGGGGCATATAAAAGCTGGGGCAAAAAGAGTAGTTGTTTCGGCGCCCGCAAAAGACGACAAGGTAGCAACCCATGTAATTAGCGTAAATACAGAAGAAGGAATACAGGGTAAGATAGTATCTAATGCTTCTTGCACTACAAACTGCATTGCGCCTGTTGTGGGCATCATTAATACAGAATATGGTATAGAAAAAGCAATGATGACCACAATCCACTCGTACACAGCAAGCCAGAATTTAGTAGATGGTCCGCATAAAGATTTAAGACGAGCCAGGGCAGCCGCGCAAAATATTGTTCCAACCACAACAGGGGCAGCAACAGCAACTTCCAAAACCATTCCAGAGATAGAAGGCAAGTTTGATGGAATAGCCATTCGTGTTCCAAGCATAGATGGATCATTATCGGATTTTACTTTTGTACTTAAAAAAGATGTAACAGCAGAAGAAGTAAATGAGCTGTTTAAAGAGAAAGCAGGGCAATATCCTTACAACGGAATTGTAGAGGTTACAGAGGAGCCGCTAGTATCGCATGATATTATCGGAAATCCTCACTCTGCAATTGTTGATTTAGGATTTACCAAGGTAGTGGAGGGCAATATGCTCAAAATTCTCGCATGGTACGACAACGAATGGGGGTATGCAAACCGTCTCATAGAAATGGTAGAAGAGCTTAAAATTTAATAATTACTAAAATAAAAACGGAATTTCCGTTTTTATTTTTTAATCAATTTAATCATGAAAAAAAAGATCGCTTTAGTTGCTTCTGGAGGAGGGATGAGTTGTAGTTATTCAGCTGGTGCCATTCACACGCTTATAGAGAAATATAATTTAACTGAGCCTGATATTGTGGTAGGCGCATCTGGAAGTGCAGGTACTATTGTATACTATGTAGCAGGTCAATCTGACAAGTTTAAACATATTTGGCTTGGTTTAATTGCAAATAAAAAATTTGTAAATATTTTGAGATTTTGGAAGGTTATTGACATTGATCATTTAATTGATAAAATTTTTAAATCTGAAATTCCACTTAATACTCAAGCTGTTATAGATTCACCAGTTAATCTTCTGATAGCCGCAACTGATTACACAAATGGAGATTTAGAATATTTCTCTACTAAAGAGAGAGAAGACAAAGAGGAGATTTTTGAACTCTTGCGCGCGTCAAAAGCATTGCCTTTGGCATATGGAAAAAAAATTGCAATAGATGATAAATATTATATTGACACCTATCTATCCTCTAATCTAAAAGCTCACACCAGAGAAGCTATAAGGGCAGGAGCAACAAAAGTTATTGCCATTAACAATACGGTGTTTCGCGCGTTTAATCAGAGCCTATTCTGGGCTTGGGTTAAATCTCGTGGGAGTCAGTTTTCTAAGAATTATTACGAGCAAATTAAAGAAGTTGAGGAATATAAAATTCCAGATCATGTCACCATTGAGATAGTTGAGCCAAGAACGCCTATTCCAATTAGTACGTTTCAGCAGAATCCTAAACATTTAAAACGAACATATGCGCAAGGAGTAGAAGATATGAAAGTCCATGTTGGGGTAAAAAATCTTTTAAACTCTTGATTTAGATGTATAACGTGATAGTATTAGTGTATTATGTTGCAATCCAAGCTATTTGGCAAAACAAGTAAAACTAAGGAAGCAGATGCTACTAGTATAAACCACGAGCTATTGGTTCGCGCTGGTTTTGTTGATCAATTAATGGCAGGAGTATATTCTTACCTGCCTTTGGGGTGGCGAGTTTTAGACAAAATAAGTGATGTAGTTCGCGATGAAATGAATAAAGTGGATGCCCAAGAAATCTATTTACCTGCATTACATCCAAAAGAAAATTGGGAGAAAACTGATAGATGGGATAAAATGGATGTTTTGTTTAAATTAGAATCACAAACAGGTTCTAGTTATGCATTAGGGCCAACGCACGAGGAAGTAATTGTGCCTTTGGCAAAAAAACATATTGCCTCTTACCGAGATTTGCCAGGAGCTTGGTATCAAATTCAAACTAAATTTCGCGATGAATTACGCGCTAAAGCAGGCTTGCTTCGCGGGCGGGAATTTTTGATGAAAGATTTATATAGTTTCCATGCGAGCGAGGATGATCTTAAGGATTATTACGAGAAGATGAAAGAACCATATTTAAATGTTTTTAAACGTTGTGGTTTAGATGTAATTATAACACTTGCTAGCGGAGGCTCATTTACAGATGAGTATTCACATGAGTTTCAGGTAGAGACGAAGAATGGGGAAGATCTAATCTTTAAATGCTCGTGCGCAGAGGCTCGGAATAAAGAAATTGTAGGAGATTTAAAAGATGGAGACAATTGCCCCGAGTGTGGCAAAGCCGTAGAAGCAGTTAAATCCATAGAAGTAGGAAACATATTTGATCTTGGAAAAAAGTTTTCTAAAGATTTTGATTTAAAATTTACAGATGAAGATGGAAAAGAAAAAGAAGTTATCATCGGTTGCTATGGAATCGGAATATCTAGATTGATGGGAGCAATTGTGGAAGTAAGTAATGATGACAAAGGAATTATTTGGCCAAAAGAAGTTTCACCTTACGAATATCATTTAGTCACATTGGGTGATGATGAAAAAGTCTACAAGCAATCAGAAGAAGTATATGATGATCTAGTAAAATCCGGTAAAGAAGTTTTGTGGGATGACAGGAGAGAATCCTCAAATGCAGAAAAGCTTAATGATGCAGATCTTATTGGAATCAGCACGCGATTAATTATAAGTCCAAAAACAGATGGCAAGATTGAGAAAAAAGAAAGAAACGAAAAAGAAAGCAATCTAATAGACGCAAAAGAATTATGATAGACATTCAATTTATTCGTGATAATCCAATAGATGTAAAAGAAAACAATAAAATCCGCAACGCAGATGTAGATGTGGATAAAATTTTAAAATTGGATGAAAATAGAAGAGAGCTAGTTACACAAATAGATGAAAAGCGTGCAGAACTAAAAGGTGGATCAAAATCAAAGCCATCTGCAGATGAAATCAAGAAACTCAAAAAATTGGGCGAAGAGATTAAGAAGTTGGAAGAAAAATTAAATCCAATCGAAAAAGATTTAAACGAACTATTAATCCAACTGCCAAACATCACCCATGAATCAGTTCCAAAAGGAAAAGATGAAAAAGGAAACAAAGTTGTAAAAACTTGGGGAGACAAATCAAAGTTTGATTTTAAAGTAAAAGATCATGCAGAGCTTGGAAAAGATTTGGACTTAATAGACACGGAGCGCGGAGCAAAAGTATCTGGAGCCAGATTTTGGTATTTAAAAGGGGATTTGGTTCGATTGCAATTTGCACTTATGCAATATGCCACAGAGTTTATGAGTGAAAAGGGATTTATTCCAATGCTTCCGCCAATGCTGGTAAAAGAAGATGCAATGTATGGAACAGGATTTTTTCCAGCTGATAAAAATGAAATTTATAAAGTTAATGCAGATGAAGACGATCTTTACCTTGTTGGCACAGCGGAAGTGCCTTTAGCATCTTACCATTCTAAGGAAACAGTAGATGTTGCCAAAGAGCCTTTAAAATATTTTGGATATTCAACTTGCTTTAGAAGAGAAGCAGGAACTTATGGCAAAGATACAGCTGGAATTATACGTGGGCATCAGTTTGATAAAGTAGAAATGTTTGTGTTTTGCAACGAAGATTATTCTTGGGAAGCGCACGAAAAAATGCTTGCAATCTCCGAAGAATTTTGGCAGTCACTCAAGATTCCATATCAAGTGTTGAATATGTGCACAGGAGACATTGGTGCGCCTAATGCTAAAAAGTATGATATAGAAGGATGGTTTCCAGGGCAAGAACAATATCGTGAGTTAGCAAGTTGTAGTAATGATACAGATTTCCAAGCTCGTAGATTAGGAATTAAGTACAAGGATGGCAAAGATTCAAAATTAGTTCATACACTCAACAACACTGTTTGTGCAATGGGAAGAACTATGATAGCGATTATGGAAAATTTTCAGCAAGAGGATGGTACTATTGAAGTTCCAAAAGTTTTGCAGAAGTATATGGGTGATAAGAAGAAAATTGGATAAAATCTATTATAAAATTAAAGGCGACTATCTTTCGATAGCCGCCTGGTTTAAGGTGCGTTTTTGTAGTATTGGTCGCGATTTTTGATAAAACTTACCAGCAATATCAGACGATCCGGAAGGTGGAGTGTTAATTCTTCGTATACAACATCTTCGGGTTTTTCTACCAACAGTCTTATTGTTTCTTGTTTTGGAGTTCGCAAGTAATCTGATACAGATTCGAGTTCATGTGGATGTTTGCTAATCTGTTCCCACTTGGGATAAATAATGTCTCCAGAAACACGAGATTCGTACTCTACTGCGCGCTCAAATACATAGTATGCAAGCGCGAACTGGATCCATAAGTCTATTCCAAGTTTTCTCATTAATATGTCGTAGTCAAATTCATTTACTTCCACTCTGTTTCTGTCTTGATACCCTATCAGGTGATGAACTATTTCTGTGGCCCAAATATATCTTATTCTTGGATGATCACAGAATTTTACTACGTCAGCAGGTTCCAATCTGGAAAGTACGCTGATAATCTGCTCTACATTCCTTTCTTCTCCTTTTTCAATTTTATCCCTAAACAGATATTCAAGACGAGCTTTTAAGGCCTTTTGAGGGATCTTGTCTATGTGTTTCTGCTCAAAAGCCTCATCCACATAGGTTGGATTAATGGCGAGCAAAGCCTCAAGCATGTCTTCTCTTGCTAAATCCCCATTAACTATATGCGATATCATCTCCAATGCTTCTAAGGTTACTTCACTTGGAACCTGAACTATTCCTTTGGCCAGAATTTCTGCCTTAATTCCAGTAGGGAATATGATCGTCGCGACTAGTTCAGACGAAAGATTTCCCCAATTGACTACAGGCTCAATAAAGTAGTCAAAGAATATTTCTCGTTCCATGTTTTCAAGCATGCTTATGTGCAGTGCGCTACTAGAAGTTCCACACAATACACTTACTGCCTCTTGTTCAGAAAGCTTTACTGAGTCATCAATGTCGATTTTAACTATAACATTGTATGGCTCATGTTCTGCGTTCCTTGCTCTAAATCCATATTTAGGGTCATCAATCGCTGATTTTGCCAATACTCGTAGATCTTTTCGATGTCCTGGATTTGGAACATATCCGCGTTTTTTCATTCTGTTGAAGAATGATCTAATCACGGATTCTGTAGTTCTTTCCCTAACTTTAGATAATGCCAAAGTATATTGATTTACAGTTAGAAATTCCTTGTCAGGAAGGCTGGCAGCTGCTAATAGAAACTGGGTGTTTAGCCAGTGCTCATCAACATGCATAGCATTATGAACAATTCCTTCTAAAGCTTCTTCTTTTACAGGAAGCAATCTGCACAACGCATTTTTTGCAATAACTCTTTCAAGCGTATCCCTAGCTTCCGAAAGACCAGAAATTATGGGAACATCCTTTTGCTCCTCTCTATTTCGTATACGGCGTACAGGCCTGTCTTTTTTGTCGAAAGCTTGTATAAGATTTAATTCAGCCTGTATTGAACTATCTTTGGTTAACGATATTCTGTCATCGGCAGCAGTTTCTGTTTTAAGCTGCTCTGCAAATTCTCTTAACTTTTCAAGAGTATGTTCAGTTTCTTTGATGTATCTTGCAAAGAACTTGGCAACTGGTGTTTGGACAGTTGCTACCAAAATGCCAGACTCAGTTTCTGTTACAAGAGCTTGGATTTGTGGTATTACAATTCTCTCAAATTCTACTGCAGATTCTTCTACAGAATCATGTGTGCAATGCATTCCTGCGCCAACAAACCTATTGGTATATTCCGATGCCGCAAGAAATTGATCCCGAGTATTAGTCGGCATCTGGTTCTTTTTGGCAAAGGATTGTACCAACAGATAAAGCCCTGCTGTAATACACTCCATTATCGGAAATGATGTCCACCAATATGAGTCTGTTACAGATTGGGCGCTGCTTTGGCGCTGGGTCAAAATTTGTATAAACTGCGCAATGGGCGACAGTTCATACTGTTCTACATCAGCATCCTGCTCAACAGTTTGAATTGTCTTATTCACAATTAACTCCTTGGATTAAGTTGTATGTTAATGTACAGATTTAAAAGCACTTTATGCTTTGCTATCTATGCATTAATTTGAAAAATAGAGGCCCGGCAACTCAAGTGAGCTACCGGGTGCTAGGGTTAACAGTAAAAGGAACAGGTGATTGATCTAGTCCAGAACGCTGTCTGTAGCCGCATCCACGGCTCTGCGAGCCTCCGTGAACTTGTCCTTGGACTGTTCGAGCTGTTCGAGCTCGGTGCTGGCGCGACGCGGGCTTAGACCGACGACATGCTCCAGGAGCTTGGGGAACTTTCCATCAGTGAACATGTCGCTGAGGATGTCGAAAGCATCCTCCGGATTAATGCCGATCTGTTCGAACCTATCCGCGGTCATCATATCCACACTGCCGGATTCAGCCCACACAGCGGCACAGGCGTGCTCAATCACGGTCGCATCGCCGATCGGCTGCTCCAGGATATCCATGAAGTCGCCGTGTTCGGTGAGCTTCATCATCCACCGAAGCAGGGCATCGTGGTGAGTCTCCTCTGCGCCGTGCTTCTGGAAGTAGAACACCAGGGTGTCCACCACCGTTTCGAACGGACAGGTGAGTATAGCGGCCGAGGACAACTCCTCCCTTTCCGCCAAGAGCTCCACCATGCGCGCAGGGGTCATGTGGACGATCATCAAAGCGTAAGCCTGGCTCACATCATCAATTTCCGCCACAACATCGTCCAGGAGCTTGGCTTCGGTAGCCAATTGAGTGCTGGCCGCGTAAGGGGTATTGAGGGTTTGAAGTGCTTGCACGGGGTTCTTTACATCTACGGGAACGAGAGTACGCTCGGTCATTATTTTCTCCTCATATAGATGAACAGTGAACCATTTGGCGCATCGTTTACACCAGGATCACCGTGATTTGGAATTTCGCACCATTCTAATTCTATATTGCCTGGAACAGGGATGGAGACCTCAGACACAGGTTTGACCTCAAACAGATCAATGCCTGGTCTTGGTTCTGCTGGAGCACGATCAAGAAATGTCTGGAGCATTTTTTGCCCTAATGGGTGACGCCCAAACAAATCTTGTATAGATGTTGGCAAAGCAAGCTTTGCATCATACTTTGGACGTCTTTTTTCGCTAGAAAGAGTCCTATATGCCTTACTAGCACGCGCAAATTTTTTTTCTGCATTTGGATCTGACGTTGTATCAGGGTGATACAATATTGCCAGTTTACCGTATGCGCCTCTAATTTCTGCGCGAGAAGCCTCTTGCGTAATACCAAGTATTTGATAATAGGTTATCATCTAAAGACCTCTTGGAAAGAGTAATTTTTTGAGTAAAAGAGCAAATATTACGATATCATTATTACCTTATAATGTCAAGTTTGTGTAATGGTTCAATACCTTGTAATCACCCTGCTACAATATGGGGTATATGTCATATACAACCAATCCGGCGCTTCCTCGGGTACGAATGGGGTAGTGTTTATTATGTCGCCTCAGAAGAGCCAAAAGCGATGGCGAACATCTTGGTACTGCCGAAGCCGGAGAAGACCGTCACAGTGGCCTGCGGAATCTTCAGCGGATGCAAGTGCACCATCTGTGGTGGATACTTTGCAGATGGAGATGACGTATGCAGCCTCGGGCGACACCAGATTGGTCAAAAGTACCTAGTAGCTGCCTAATGGCATACACCTCGTTTCTATGGCAGAGATCTTTTAAAAGGGCGTTGACGGAACAAGTCAGCGTCTTTTTTTTATTGATTTTTTTATTTACGTAAACTAATGTATGATAATAATATGTATTATCTGTATATCTTAAAATGCAAAGATAACACGCTTTATACTGGCATCACGAATAATCTTAAACGCAGAATAGTTGAGCATAACTCATCCAAACTAGGTGCAAGATATACAAAGTCGCGCAGACCTGTTAAGCTGGTCTATTCAGTAAAGTTCAAAAATAGATCAGAAGCTTTAAAAGAGGAGTATAGAATAAAGAAATTATCTCGCGTAGAAAAGCTTAAGATCATAAATAAATAATATGCAAGTACCAAAAAGGAAATCAGAAAAATATACTCACATGCCAGTGGATCCAAACATGACGCAGGATAAATTTGATGCGCTTAAGCTCAAACTAGATCGTATGCTAAAATCCAGGCCAAAGCTGGCGCAAGATGTTAAGACATTTGCAGCAAATGGAGATTTTTCCGAGAACGCAGAATATCAAATTGCAAAAGGAAAATTGCGAGGATTAAATCGCAGGATAGATGAGACAACGCATCTTATCAACCATTCTGTAATTATTAAGCATAATAAAAATTCAGACACAGTAGAGCTTGGAAGTACAGTTACTGTCTCATTAAATAACAAAGAGAAGACATATCAAATTTTAGGCTCTTCTGAAACAAATCCAGACAAAGGAATTATTTCTCATAATTCTCCGATTGGAGCTGGTCTTATCGGCAAAAAAGTTGGAGAAGAAGTTGATATTAAGATAGGCGACAAAGAGGTAAAATATAATATTATATCAATTGATAGTTGATAATACATATATCATATAGTAAGTATATTAACTAAAATAATTAGATTTGACGTAGAAAGATAGTAATATTTTGAAATTATTGACAGTCTGTGTATAATGTGATATATAAATATATTGATCATTTTATATTAATTCCAGTGCGAGTCATTTGGCACGCATAATTTCATCCACAAAGGGAGGTTATATCTATTGCAAATCAATAATATCGCAAAAGAAAGTTTTCTCAAGAATGTTATTTTGATTGAGGGATCAATGAATCCTCGAGATGAATTGATAGCAAGAATCGTTGTCATTTCATCGAAGAACGAAGATGAAGGGGGATTTATTTTTGAGCCGCGTGTGGAGATAATGCTCAAGAGTGAGCAAGAGAACAGCCAAGTCCAGGAGAATAAATATTTTTTCGTGTTTACGAAAGATGTAGTCCCTATGATTATGTCCTGTGATAGAGTATCAGTTAGCAAACTCATAGATTCAGTGAATATGTATCGTGGTGAATCCGATGAGGCTCATAAGGATGCAATTTGCAGCGTGCTTGAGATGCTTTTGGCGGAGCGTGCAACACTCACAGTTACTTTACTGGACGAACCCAAAGAAGATTGCGTAATCAAGGCCACACTAATATACGAGAATTACGAGGACGAGAAGGTGGTAGAATTTGCAGGGCTCACACCTTGGTTAGTGCCTTTTTCTAAGTGAAATTTAGTTTTTACCCAAAACCGGACCCTGGTTGCATGCGCAGCTAGGGTCCTTTATTTTTTATTTATGAATTTATTTGATATACTAAATTAAGATAAAAATAAATAATCCGCAATAAGCGGAAAGGAGAAAAAATATGAAATTAGACAAAAAAGCATTTGCCTTAGCTGGAGGAATTTTAGTAGCTTTAGGCATATTTATAGGAACCATTATTGCCACATATATTGGATATGGCAAAGAGCTTCTTGGATTTATGGTGATATATCCTGGTTATTCAGTAAGTATTACAGGAGCAGTAATTGGTGGTCTTTGGGGGTTTGTTGATGCAGGAATTGGATGTTGGGTATTTGCTTGGCTGTATAATAAGCTTGCTAAGTAAAACAATATATAGTTTGCTACTTGTGTAAAGTACATAATAACAGGGCAGGGTTGACAAATCCTGTCAGTGTGCTATAGTGCTTTTATTAACAATATTTAAAACCGATGAAGCGTGTCCCGCATTCGCGGGATTGGGCACGTTTCGTCCAGCATTCGCTGGACAAGGTGATTTATGCGTTAGTGTAGATCCGGAAGCCCCCGTAATCAAAGGGCTAGCTGATGTCGTTCCGAGCAATCGGAGTCAGAGTCAGTAAAGTGGTTTAATCCGTTTTATTGACGGATTTTTTTGTATCTTTTGAAGGTAAATATTCAATATAAAATGCCTGAATTCACTTGATACTATAGAGATTCGTCATAAACGATTAAACAACCAAGGTGGTACCGCGGAAACAATCCCATCCTTCGTGCACAATTTTTAGTTGTGTGTTGAGGAGGGGATTTTTTGTTCTTTAATTTTACTTAACCAAGGGGAAATGCGATGTCATATTCAGCTCATTGCGTAGAAAAACGAAAAATTAGTATTGGTTGGGGAGGTCCTGGATTTATTCTAATGTGTGTTAATTGCGGAGCTAGCGGAAAGGATCTTGAAGATTTTTGCAAAAGTACTCCGGAAAAAGTTAATTGCTCCGAGAAAAAACAACGTTCTGTTTGGCATCAACGCAGACGACAGCCAGATGGCACATATGCCTAGGCCAACATGAGCCCTCTCATTTCGGTGAGCGGGGCTTTTCTTTTTGTCAAAATGATTATTTTGGCGTATAGTGGAACTATGGATTACGGAAATATATATCATAAATTTAGACAAATTGCTAAAGAATATCCCAATCAAGAAGCATTAGGAAAGTTAGTTGATGGCAAGTATCAAGTAATTTCGTATTCTGAACTTCAGCAAAGAGTTTCTAAGCTTTCTGCAGGTTTGAGCCATGGCGGATTAAGTAAGAATGACAAAATCGCGTTCATGGTTACCAATAGTCCAAATTGGGCAATTATTGATTTGGCATGCGCTTTACTTGGCATAATAGATGTTCCAATTCACACGACCTATGGACCAGAATACATCAAATATATTGTTGAGCACACAAAAGCAAAGTGGCTTATCATCGAACAAGAATTTTTTCAGGCATATAAAGATGAAGTGCTTGCTTTACCAGTTGAAAAGATTGTGGTAGTAGATGTTGATGAATCTAATATTGAGGAAACTGGCAAGGTAGTTGCTTTTAAAAAATTATTTATAGATGGAGATGTACAGTCAGTTGAGGTTGGCGAAGATGATGTTCATACAATAATTTACACATCAGGAACAACTGGCAAGCCAAAAGGAGTAATGCTTACGCATAAAAATATTCTTTCCAATGTAATGGCTGCAAAAAAATCTATAGAAGTTACGTCAGAAGACAGATTTTTTTCGTTCTTGCCTTTGTCTCATGCTTTGGAGAGAACTGCAGGACTATATGTGCCTATAATGTCAGGTGTTGCAATCTATTATTCCCGCGACAAGCGAACCATGAAAGATGATATTGTAAAAGCCAAGCCAACAATAATGATATCTGTTCCACGCGTGTTTGAAAAAGTATATGATGCAGTGCAAGACAAAGCAAATCACGGCTCAAATCTAAAGCGAAAATTATTCTATAAAGCCCTAGATCTTGGAACTAAAAAGCGAAAGAACGAACTAAAAGGATTTGATGAAACTATTTTTAATATACTTGATAAAATTGTACTTAAAAAAATTCGCGCTTCCTTAGGCGGAAGAATCAAGTTTGCTATTTCTGGAGGATCAGCGCTTTCGCCGGACATTATGCAGTTTTTTGAAGATATTGGAATTTTGATTTTAGAAGGATATGGATTAACTGAAACTTCGCCAGTTGTTTCTACAAATATTGCTAAAGGATATCGTTTTGGCACAGTTGGCAAGACCTTAGAAGGAGTTGAAGTTAAAATCGCGGAAGATGGGGAAGTGCTAATTCGCGGCGAATTAATTATGAAAGGGTATTATGAGAACGAACAAGCCACAAACGAGGTCATAAATAGTGAAGGATGGTTTTTAACAGGCGATCTTGGCGAATTAAGCGAAGATGGATTTTTGAAAATTACAGGACGCAAAAAAGAAATGATTGTACTTTCAACTGGAAAAAATGTTGCTCCTGTTCCAATTGAGCAAGAGCTGGAGATCAACCGTTTCATCTTGCAAGCTATGGTATATGGAGATAACGAAAAGCATATTTCCGCAATTATTGTTCCTGATTTTAGCGAGCTTCGCAGGTGGGCAGAGGAAAAGGGTATAGAGTATCACCATGAATCAATTATAGAAAATGTTGAGGCTAAGCGATTGTTTGATCATGAGATAGGAGCGCAACTAAATCACTTTCCAGAAGTTGAACAGATTCGGCATTTTGAGTTGATAAAAGATGAGTTTACTCAAGAAAATGATTTGCTTACTCCGACTTTGAAATTGAAGAGAAATAAGATTTTGGAGAAATTTTTATAAAAAAAGCCCTTGTCCAACTTCGAACAAGGGCATATAAATGGTGGGCCGGGAGGGATTCGAACCCTCGAAGGCTGAGCCAACGGTTTTACAGACCGCTCCCTTTGACCACTTGGGTACCGACCCACCTAAATTAGTGTTGTTTTTATACTAATTCAATGTGCTAATTATCGTATAAATTTACATGTAAAGTGGGATAATGTCAAGCATTGACAAATGCATATTTCTTTGATATTTTGCCATAATAAGTAATCTGAAAATCGTTCTTAAACAATTTAACCGAAGGAGGTAAAGCAATAATAAAAGCGAAGTACCTGATACATACTCTTAGCTGGTTCACATATATTACATAGGAGGATGTCATGCACGCTCAGACACAAACACTCAGTAATCGCTTGAACCCTCCAAGCGTAGTCAGAGAACAGCTTCCAATAAGCGAAAGCGTAGCACAAAAAGTACTTGCCGGTAGGGCTTTGGTGCGGAACCTCGGGTGTCAGGTTGAGCTTGTGAACAGCAACGCGCAGGCAGCAGACCAGGTCGTTGCAGGCGAAGTGGAGCTTTGCATAACCACCGAAGCAGCTCGAGAAAGCCGGGGATTGGTCAAGCTCCACTCATTCGGCAGTCCGCCCATGGTTTTCTTTTACGGCATTGCTGGGCCAAGCATCGAGGTGGTGCGTAAAGCATTTGCGCAATTAAATGATGCGCCTGCTTGGGAGGGGTCTCCTCTCGCTGAGGCGACTGTGTAGCTTTGAATAACTACGAGGTGGGGGACAGTGCTTTTTATAAGCATTGTCTCCCACAATTAA